>JALCBB010000050.1 GCA_028066985.1 Alphaproteobacteria bacterium | reverse complement strand
TTAAATAGTCCAATTGCTTTTTAATTTATTTTTTGCAGGCAGCGCCTGCGGGCATCAGTGGGTGCGGTTCGCTTGAGCCAGCATCGTGAATGTCTTAGTCAAAGTTTTACTAATGCCAGAGGTGGGTCGTCGTTATTTTGTTAAAGAGGTTGAGTCGTAAGCGGCGAAACTCGCCGACAAAACCATGTTGTTAATCCCGCTCCCAAACGGCACTATCCCCACAGGTTTCGCCAAGCCATGCAAAAACGGGCCCAACGATGTCACAGGACCAAACGCCTCCAGCAACTGCACCGCAATGCTCGCCGCGTTCAACGACGGCAAGACCAATACATTCGCCGGTCCCGACAACCGCGAAAACGGATAGTGGCGTCCCATAATCTCAAAGTCCAGCGCAATCCGCGCCTCCATCTCGCCCTCAAACTCAAAGTCCGCGCCGCCCTCCTCCAAAATCCGCACCGCGCCCCGCGTCGCCTCCGCCCGCGACAACGGCGGATTGCCAAATGTTGAAAAACTCAGAAACGCCACCCGCGGCTCCATCTTCAAACCACGCGCCAAAACCGCCAAAGCCCTCGCAATCGCCGCCAGATGCGCCGATCCAGGAGACTCGTGCAGCACCGTGTCCGCCAGCAGCAAAAGTTGTCCGCCGTGAATCAAAATGTGAAAGCCGAAGACCGACTCCTCAACACCGTCCTCGGCGTCAATCACAAGACGCAAATCCTCATACGCCACATGATACGGACGCGTCAAACCCGTCACCATCGCGTCCGCGCCGCCCGCCGCCAGCAAAGACGCGCCGAATACATTGCGATTGCGATTCACCTCGCGCACCGCGTCACGCATCAGAAAACCCTCGCGGCGGCGGCGCGTCCACAACGCCTCGGCGAACATCTCGCGCCGCGGCTCGTCAGCCGCGTTCAGCACCGGACAAAAATCACGCGGCAGACTCAACGCCTCCGCGCACTCCAGCACCCGCGCCCGCGACCCCAATAACAACGGACGTCCGTAACCCGCGCGCAAAAACTGCCACGCCGCGCGCACCGTGACCTCCTCCTCGCCCTCGGCGAAAATCACCCGCGGGCGTTTGCGCCGCAACGCCGCGAATATCCCCGCCAAAGGCACCGCCGTCGGATCATGTCGCGCCATCAAAGACGACGCATACCCCCGCATCTCCGGACGCACCCCCGCCACCCCCGAACGCACCGCCGCCCGCGCCACCGCAAGCGGAATATCACACAGCAGGCGCGGGTCAAACGGCGTCGGAATAATATAGTCGGGACCATACTGAAGGTGACGGCGATAGGCCTGATCCACCTCCTCGGGCGTGTCGGAACGGGTCATCTGCGCCAGAGCCTCCGCCGCCGCCCGCTTCATCGCCGTATTTATCCGCCGCGCGCGGACATCCAATGCGCCTCGGAAAATATACGGAAAGCCCAGAACATTATTCACCTGATTCGGATAGTCCGAGCGTCCGGTCGCGATAATCGCGTCAGGACGAACACGCCGCGCCACCTCATACGCCACCTCAGGCACCGGATTAGACAACAGAAACAGCACCGGATCGCGGCGCATCATCTTCAGCCACTCGGCGCGAATCGCGCCCGCGCGCGAAAGTCCGATGACAACATCGGCGCCGCGCAACGCCTCCTGCGCGGTGCGGCTGCGCGTCTTCACGGCGAGAGGAGCGCGCCACTCGTCCAGTTCGGAACGGCGTCCCGAATGAAGGACGCCGCGGCTGTCGACCAGAATGACTTCGCCCATGCCGTGCGCGCGCAAAAGCCGCGCCGTCGCCGCCGCCGCCGCTCCCGCGCCGACGATGACCGTGCGCGCGTTCTTCATCTGGCGTCCGGTGATGTCAAGCGCGTTGATGATGCCCGCCAGAACAATGATCGCCGTGCCGTGCTGGTCGTCATGAAAGACGGGGATGTCAAGTTTTTCGGCGAGACGCTCCTCTATCGGAAAACACTGCGGCGCGCGGATGTCTTCCAGATTGATGCCGCCGAAGGAGCGGCCTATCGCCGCCACGCAGGAGACGAATTCGTCCACATCTTCGGTGTCTACCTGAATGTCCACCGCGCTGACATCGGCGAAGCGGCGGAACAAGACCGCCTTGCCCTCCATCACCGGCTTGGACGCCAGCGCGCCGAGCGAGCCGAGTCCGAGAACCGCCGTGCCGTTGGAAATCACCGCCACCGTGTTGCCGCGCGAAGTGTAGTCATAGGACGCCGCCGCGTCCGCCGCGATCTCAAGACAGGGCGCCGCCACGCCGGGCGAGTAGGCGAGGGCGAGATCGCGCTGCGTCTCAAGGGGCTTGGTCGCCACAACCGCCGCTTTGCCCGCGACGGGGAACTGATGATAGTCTAGGGCGTCCTGGTAGAGTTTCTTCGCGAGCGCGGGAGCCGCGGATTTCGCCCTGGCCTTCGCCCTCGGCTTCGTCCTGGCTCCGGACTTCGGCGCCGTTTTCGCCGCCGTTCTGGTCGTCCTTGCCGCCGCCTTCGCGCCCGCCTTTGACTTCGCCCGCGGACGCGTCCCGCTTCCGGCGGTTTTGCGCGAGTTTTTGTCCGTCATTGTGAGCCTTCCCTGCGCCTTCCTGCCTGTTTTGTCCTGTCTGACTTCAGCCGTTCCCTGTCCTGTAGAGTATCGCCGATGACCTGTTCCCGCAACCTTCGCTGTTCCTGCTCCTAATTAATGGGCGCTGAACTGCCTTTCGCCTCGTCTCCGCCGTCTCGCGGGGGGAAGGGAGACGCGTCTGACGCCGCCGCGACGCCGATGTTTGAGCAGTATTTCCGCGTCAAGGAGCGGTATCCGGGGTGTCTCTTGTTTTTCCGCATGGGCGACTTTTACGAACTCTTTTTTGACGACGCGAAGGAGTGCGCCGACACCCTGGACATTCAATTGACGCAGCGCGGACGGCATGCCGGCGAGGATGTGCCGATGTGCGGCGTGCCGGTGCGCGCGGTTGAGGCGTATCTGGCGCGGCTGATTCGGCGCGGTTATCGGGTGGCGATCTGCGAGCAGACGGAGACTCCGCAGGCGGCGCGGCAGCGCGGCGGCGGGCTGGTGCGCCGCGAGGTCGTGCGGCTGGTGACGCGCGGCACGCTGAGCGAGGAGGCGTTACTGGAGGCGGCGCATCACAATTATTTGATGAGCGTGTCGCGGCGGCGCGGTGTGACGGCGGTGGCGTGGGCGGAGATTTCAACGGGCGAGATGAATTTGCGCGCGCTGGATGATGTCGGGTGGGAGGCGCTGCGTTCGGAACTGGCGCGGCTTGCGCCGGCGGAGATACTGGTGCCTTCGTGGCTGATGCCTGAGAATGTCCAAAGTCCCGTTAATGGCGACGGCGACGGTGATGGTCAAAGTCCTGTTAACGGGGACAATGACGGTGACGATGACACCGATGGCGGTCGTCCTGATGTTTCCGATGATGACAATGAAGGTGACGGCGACGGTGATGGTCGTCTTGATGATTCTGCTGACGATGATGCCGGCGGGAGCGGCGGGCGCGAACTGCTGCGGCTGCCCGCCGAAATCTACAGCGAGTGGCGCGACGCAATCACCGAAGTCTCCGCCGTCGCCGACGACGACGAGGCGAAGAGCGTCCTCGCCGAAATGACGCGGAAACTCGTCGCCTCGCGCGCGAAAAAAACCGGCGAGGACGACAAGCCCGGCGAAGACGAAAAAGAAAAAGCCGCCGGCACCGGCGAAAACGGCTGGCTCCGTCTCGCCGGAAAAATTGACAAGTGGCACGCCGCCGAGCGTCACGCCCTCGCGGAACTGCTGCTCTACATAGAGCATACGCAGGTCTCGCGCCTGCCGCGCCTCTCGCCGCCGCGCCGCGACGCCTCCGCGCGCACCCTGCAGATGGACGCCGCCACACGCGCCAACCTGGAACTCACGCGCAAACGCGACGGCGCGCGCGCCGGCAGCCTCCTCGCCACGATGGATCGCACCGAAAGCGGCGCGGGCGCAAGACTGCTCGCGTCATGGCTCGCCGCGCCGCTCGCCGACGCCGAAAAAATCAACGAGCGCCTGGACGGCGTGGAATTCCTCGCGCGCAACCCCGACCTGCGGCGGCGCGTCGTGAATAAACTCGGCAAACTCCCCGAAACCGAGCGCGCGATGGCGCGGCTCTCGCTCGGACGCGGCGGACCGCGCGACCTCGCCGCCGCGCGCGACGGACTTGAACTCGCGGCGCGCATCGCCGCCGTCCTGGACGACCCCGCCTTCCGCGACGGCGACCTGCCGAAAATCCTGGAAGAAACCGACGCCGAACTCGCGCGCACCGTCATCGGCACGCCCGTGCCCGAACTGCGGCGCACGCTCAAAAACGCGCTCGCCTCGCCGCTGCCGTCGGCCGCGCAGAACGGCGGATACATCCGCGCCGACTACGATCACCGCCTGAAAAAACTGCGCGACGCCGAAAACGAAAGCCGCCGCAAAATCGCCGCGCTCCAGGAAAAATATATCCGCTCCACCGGAGTGCCGTCGCTGCGGATACGGCACAACCGCGTCCTCGGATACTACATTGAGGTCGGGCGCTCGTTCGCGGCAAAACTGCCGCAGACGCGCGACTCGCCGTTCTCGCTGCGGCAAAGCATCGCCAACGCCGTGCGATACACAACCGAAGAACTGCGCGAAATGCAGGACAACCTCGCGTCCGCGTCGGCGCGGTCAATCGCGCTGGAAGAATCCATCTTCATCGGACTCTGCGACGCCGTTCACGAGCAGGCGGATCATATTCTGACGGCGCTGCGCGCGGCGGCGCGGATTGATGTCCTCTGCGCCCTCGCCGCGCACGCCGCCGAGCGCGAATGGACGCGTCCGATTCTCGCGGACGAGCCGGTCTTTAATGTTAAAGCCGGGCGGCATCCGGTCGTGGAGGCGGCGCTCGCCGAGTCGGGCGCCGATTTTGTCGCCAACGACTGCGTTCTCGGCGGCAAGGCGCCGCGCCTCACCCTGCTCACCGGACCGAACATGGCGGGGAAATCCACCTACCTGCGGCAGAACGCGCTGATTCTGATTCTGGCGCAGACGGGCAGTTTTGTTCCCGCCGAGTCGCTGACCCTCGGCGTCGCCGACCGTCTCTTCAGCCGCATCGGCGCCGCCGACGACCTCGCCCGCGGACACAGCACCTTCATGGTTGAAATGCTTGAGACGGCGCAGATCCTGCGCGGCGCGAACGAAAACTCGTTCGTCATTCTTGACGAACTCGGACGCGGCACATCAACGCACGACGGACTCGCCCTCGCGTGGGCGGCGAGCGAACACCTGCACGCGGTCAATCGCTGCCGCACGCTCTTCGCGACTCACTATCACGAACTCGCGCCGCTCTACGAAGAACTGCCGGACGCCCTGACAATGCAGATGCGGGTGCGCGAATGGCGCGGCGAGATTGTTTTTCTGCACGAGGCGGCGCCGGGCGCGGCGCACGCGTCCTACGGACTGCATGTGGCGCGGCTCGCCGGCGTGCCGGAGCCTATCGTGTCGCGCGCCGCCGTGATCCTCGCGGGGTTTGAAGGGACGGCGCATCGTCCGGATGCGAGGACGGAGCCGCCGCCGCCCCTGCCGCGCTCGCTGCGGACGATGCATCCGGTGCTGAAGGCGCTGACGAAGGTGAAGCCCGACAACCTCGCGCCGAAAGAGGCGCTGGAGATTCTCTATCAGTTGCGGAATCAATTGCGCGAGATGGAGAAAAAGAAATGACGCGCGGCGCGTCCGCGGCGGCGACGGCGCGCAAGCCGCGGCGTCATCTCGCGCGTCCGATAGGCGAGGTTTCGTTCTGGACGGCGGTCAGCCGCTTTCTGGGTTTCTGGCGCGATGTCGTGCTGGCGTCAATTCTCGGCGCCGGGCCTGTCGCGGAGGCGTTTATTATCGCGCTGCGTCTGCCGAATTTGTTTCGCCGCGTCTTCGGCGAGGGCGCGTTCAGTTACGCGTTTATTCCGATTTACGCGCGTCATCTCGCCCGCGAAGAGCGCGACGGCGACAATGACGGCGACAATGACGGCGACAATGACGGCGCCGTCAATGTCAAAGTTAATGTTAATGACGGGGACAACGACACCGCCGCCGTCAATGTCAATGTCAAAGACAACAACGGAGACAATAACGAGCGCGCTTCCGTCGTCAATGCCGTTAACGGGGACAATAAAAGGAGAGACAACAACGGCGCGGACAATAACGGCGCGGTTATTGTCCACAACAACGACATTAATAAGAGAGACGGCAAAGGGGAGGGCGACATCGGTAAAAACGGCGCCGTTAATGTCTCCGCTGACGGCGGCGCCGTTAATGTCTCCGCCGACGACAGCAGCGCCGCCGCCTTCGCCGGCAACGCCATCGCCGGACTCTTCTTCGTGATGATCGTCCTCCTCGTCGTCGCCTGGCTGCTCATGCCCTGGATCGTCACCCTCCTCGCGCCAGGCTTCCGCGCCCAGGGCGATCTGCAAAACTTCGCCACGCTCCTCGCCCGCCTGACCTTCCCCTACCTCACCCTCACCGCCCTCGCCGCCGCCTTCGCCGCCGTCTGCAACGCGCACAACTTCTTCGTCGCCGGCGTCGTCGCGCCGCTGTTCTTTAATTTCTCGCTCATCCTCGCCCTCCTCTTCTTTATCAATCAGCCCGACGAAACCATCGGCATCGCCCTCGCCGCCGCCGTCTCCGTCTCGGGAATCCTCCAGGCCGGCTTCATGCTCTGGGCTTGCCGCAAACTCACGCGCTTCTCCATTCCCGCGAAAAAATGGCTGCGTCCGCGCATCACCCCCGACATCAAACACCTCGTCGCATCAATGGCGCCCATCGCAATGAGCGTCGGAGTCTTCCAGGTCAACTTCCTCTTCGCCACCGCCGTCGTCTCGCTCAAAGCCGGCGGCGTCTCGCACATCTACTACGCCGAGCGCGTCTACCAGCTGCCGCTCGCGCTCATCGGCGTCGCCATCGCCGTCGTGCTGCTGCCGGACCTCGCGCGCAAACTCGGACGCGACCGCGACTCCGACGCGCGCGACGACTTCAATCAGGCGCTCCAGGCCGCCGCGCTCCTCGTGCTGCCCGCAAGCGCCGGACTCGTCGTGCTGAGCCAGCCCATCGTCGCCGTGCTGTTTCAGCGCGGCGCCTTCACGCCCGCCGACACCGCCGCCACCGCCGCCGCCCTCGCCGCCTTCTCGCTCGGACTCCCCGCCTATGTCGCAACCCGCGTGATGCAGACCGCCTTCTTCGCCCACGACGACACGCGCTCGCCGCTCCGCGCCGCGCTCTGGGGAGTCGCCGTCAATATCGTGCTGGTCGTGCCGCTCTTCCAGATCTGGGAGGCCAGCGGCGTCGCCCTCGCCACCGCCGCCGGCGGATGGGTCACCGCCGCGATCCTCTACCGCAGACTCGGCGGCGAATTCGGATGGTGGCCCGACCGCGCCCTGCTGCTCCGCGTCGCCTGGGGACTCGCCGCCGCCGTCGCGATGGCGCTCGTCCTCTGGACGCTGCTCGTTCTGCGTCCCGACTGGAACGCCCCGATGAACCCCGACGCCCGCGAATGGCGGCGCGTGCTGTCGCTGGTCGGCTGGATCGTCCTCGGCAAGGTCGTCTACGCCCTGCTGGTCGCGCCGCTGTTCCTGTCGCGCCTGCGTCTCCGTCTTCGCGGCGGCGCCCGGACTTGACCCCGCGCCCGAACAGGACGATAACTCTTAACAGCGAAATCGCCATGCCAATGCAACGAGTCCTCTCAGGAGTGCAGCCGAGCGGCCGGCTGCACATCGGCAACTACTTCGGCGCGCTTCGGCACTTCGTCCCGCTGCAGGACGACTACGAGGCGCTCTACTGCGTCGTAGACCTCCACGCGATCACGACGCCGCAGGAGCCGGCGCGCCTCCGCGCCGCGACCCTGGAAACCGCCGCCGCCTTCCTCGCCGCCGGACTCTCGCCCGAACGCGCGACCCTCTTTCATCAGTCGGGAGTGCCGGCGCACGCCGAACTCGCGTGGCTGCTGAACTGCGTCGTCCGCGTGGGATGGCTGGAACGCATGACCCAATTCAAGGACAAAACCGGCAGCCACCGCGAAGCCGCGAGCGCGGGGCTGTATGTGTATCCGGCGCTGATGGCGGCGGACATCCTCGTCTATCGCGCGCAGAAGGTGCCGGTCGGCGAAGACCAGAAACAGCACCTGGAACTCGTGCGCGACATCGCCGCGAAATTCAATCACGACTGGTGCGACGGCGAGGAGTATTTTCCGCCGCCCGAACCGCTCATTGACGCCGCCGGGGCGCGCGTGATGTCGCTGCGCGACGGACGCAGAAAAATGAGCAAGTCCGATCAGGGCGACGCCGCCTGTATCTATCTGCGCGACTCGTCCGACGACATCGCGCGCAAACTGCGCCGCGCCAAAAGCGACGCGGACGCGCTGCCTTCAGCCGAGATTCTCGGCGATTCCGCGCGTCCGTCGGCGGAACTGCTGGCGGCGCGGCCGGAGGCGTGGAACCTTCTCGGCATCTGGCGCGCCGCGAACAGCGAAACCTGGAACGACACCCTCGCGCGTTTCGCGGGGCGCGGCTTCTCCGACCTCAAAAACGAATTGACGGAACTGCTTGTTGAGATTGTCGTTCCTGTCGGAACGGAAATGGACCGCCTTCTCGCCGACGGCGACGAGATTCAGAAAATTCTCGCGCGCGGCGCGGAGAAAGCGCGCGCCCTCGCCGAGCCTGTCGTGCGCGGCGCGGCGGAGCGGATGGGGCTTTTGCGCTGATGCAGATTTATCTGCCGATCGCGGAAATGGCGATTGATCCGTTTCTGCTTCTGGCGCTCGGCCTCGGCGTCGGACTGCTCTCGGGAATGTTCGGCGTCGGCGGCGCCTTCATTCTGACGCCGACTCTGATCTTCATCGGGTTGCCGCCGGCGGTCGCGGTCGCGAGTCAGGCGAATGTGGTGCTGGCGTCAAGCGTGTCGGGCGCGTTGTTTCACTGGCGGCGCGGCAATATTGACTGGCTGATGGGCGGTGTTCTGCTTGTCGGCGGAGTCGCGGGGGCGGGGCTGGGCGTCCTGCTTTTCGGGCTGCTGCGCGGCGTCGGACAACTTGAGGCGACGCTCGCGCTTTCGTATGTGGTTCTGCTGTTCGTGGTCGGCGCGCTGATGGTGGTTGAGGGTTTGCGGCAGTTTTCGCGGCGCGGACGGCGGCGTTTGCGGCGTCATCACATTCATACATGGGCGCACGGGCTTCCGTTTAAACTGCGTTTCCGGCGTTCGCAGATTTACGCGTCCGCTTTGCTGCCGTTCGCGGTGGGACTCGGCGTGGGTGTTTTGTCGGCGTTTCTGGGGGTGGGCGGAGGTTTTGTTCTGGTGCCGCTGATGATTTATCTTCTGGGGATGCCGACGGGCGTGGTGGTCGGGACTTCTTTGTTTCAGATGATTTTCGTGGCGGCGTCGGCGTCATTTTTTCATGCGACGAGCAATCATTCGGTGGATCTGGTTCTGGCGGCGATTCTGGTGGTGGGTTCGGTGCTGGGGGCGCAGTATGGCGGACGGCTGGGGGCGCGTCTGCCGGTTCATACGCTGCGGCTGTTGCTGGGGGCGTTGTTGTTTGCTCTGGGGATGCGGCTTTTCTTTTCGCTGACGCTTCCGCCCGCTGATTTTTATGTGCTTGGTTGAAAAATGAGCAACGACACCGCCCGCCTCGCCTCAATTGTCTCTTTCTTTAAGAGAGACGACGACGGGGACAATAACCGCGCCCCCGTTATTGTCTTATTCTTTGTCACCTTCATTGTCTCTCTCTTTAAAGGAGACAACAACGGGGACAATAACCGCGCCCCCTTCATTGTCTCTTCTTTTAATAAGGACAATGACAATAACCGCGCCGCCGTTATTGTCCCTTTTATTGTCTCTCTGTTTAAGTCTGACAAAAAACGCGGCGCCGTTTTTGTCGCCCTCTCCCTCGCCCTCGTCCCCCTCTCACCTCAACCCGCAAACGCCGAAATCGCCACAGGACTCTCAAGCGAAGTCATTGAACTCACCACCGCATTCGCAGGCTCCGAACTCCTCCTCTTCGGCGCCCTGGAACAAGACCAGGACGACGTCATCGTCATCGTACGCGGACCGCCCGCGCCCCAAACCCTCTTCCGAAGAGAATCCATCCTCGGACTCTGGCTCACCACCGAACGCGAAAAATTCACCGACGTCCCCGGATACTACGCCGTCGCCGCCTCGCGTCCGCTCGCCGAAATCGCCACGCCCGAACTCCGCGACCGCCTGGAAGCCGAAGCCTCGCGCCTCAAACTCTCCGCCGAAAACGGAAACCACACCCCCGCCGCCCAATGGCGCATCGCCCTCCTCAGACGAATGGAAGCCGAAGGCCTCTACCACCTGCAGCCAGGCGCCGTCTCGCTCACAGGCAGCCGACTCTTTGAAGCCCGCTTCCCCGTGCCGCCAGCCGCGCGCGAAGGCGTCTACGAAATCCTCGTCCACCGCGTGCGCGGCGGCACCCTCGCCGAATCAACCGCGCTGCACTTCGCTATCCAGAAAGCCGGCGTCAGCGCGCGCCTCGCCGCGCTCGCGCAGGAACAGCCGGCGCTCTACGCGCTCCTCGGACTGCTTATGTCACTCACCCTCGGCCTCCTCGGCTACGCCCTCGCCGGACGCCGTTAACTACGCGGAACAATGAACGCCGAACCCCGACAGATCTACCTCTCCGTCGTCGACGAAAGCCCCGAAGGCTCGCTCGCCCGCCGCTACGCCGCGCTCCACGCGAAACGCGGCGAACGCGCCGTCGCCCTGCTCGCCAGCATTGACACCTCGCTCGCCGCCGGCGACTGGGTCTCCATCGGACAGGAAATGGAAGACGAAGAGCGCGCGCGCATTGAACACCTGCTCAAGCGCGCCGCCGCCGAAGTACAGGCGCTGACCGGCGAGGCTCCCGAACAATTCATCCGCCCGGGAACGCCGCGCGACGCCCTCTTCGCGCTGCTGGAAGAAGAACCGCGCATCGCGGCGCTCGTCCTCGCCGCAGGAGGCGGCACGGCGGGGCCCGGACCGCTCGTCTCAAGCCTCTCAGGCAAAGACCTCGCCCGACTGCCCGTGCCGCTCGTGATTGTTCCCGCCGTTCTTGAGTCCTGCTCGGACGAAGACCTCGCCCGTTTTTCGTAAAATTCGCCCGAACAGGGCAAAAAATACAAATTATTCCGTAATTTCAAGGAGTTAAACGCGGCGCCGTCCTTGTCTCCCTTGACTCAAACGGCTATACTTGTGGTTCGCAATTCCCCCTTCGTCCGTTCCGAGATGCCCTGCGAGCGCAGTCGCCGTCATCGTCACCATCACCCGTCACCGTCAACGAAGCCCCGCCGTCAGACCATGTTCATTCAGACCGAAACCACTCCCAACCCGCGGACGCTCAAGTTTCTGCCGGGCGTGCCCGTCACCGGCGGCGGCTCAGCCGACTTCACCTCGCTGGACGACGCCCGCCTCTCCTCGCCCCTCGCCGCGCGTCTGCTCGCCGCCGACGGCGTCGGACGCGTCTTCCTCGCCGACGACTGGCTCGCCGTCACCGCCGCAGACCCCGACAACTGGGAACTCCTCAAACCCGAAATCCTCGGACTCATCATGGATCACTTCCTCAGCGGGCAGGAAACCCTCATCCGCCGCGCCGACTCCAAAGACGACGAAGGCGACGGCGGCGGGGAAGGCGAAGACGAAAACGAAAGCGAAGTCGCCAAACAGGTGCGCGAACTCCTTGACCTCTATGTCAGGCCCGCGGTCGCGCAGGACGGCGGCGACATCATCTTTCACGGCTTCGACAAGGGAGTCGTGTATCTGCATATGCGCGGGGCGTGCGCGGGGTGTCCGTCTTCAACGGCGACGCTGAAGATGGGGATTGAGCGCCTTCTGCGTCATCACATCGCGGATGTCACGGAGGTCCGCGCCGTCGCCGGATAGCGCGACAGAGACGGAACCGGCGATGAGTCTGTCTCCGACTTATGAGTCTGATTCAGGACGCTCGCGTCTGCGGATGCGGCGCGCCCTGTATCGTCGCCTCGCGCGCGGACCCGCGCCGGTGGCGAGCGGCTACCGGGCGTGCGCGAGTCTGGCGATTATTCTGCTGCTTTCTCTGCTGGCGCAGGGCGTCCTGCGAAGCGAGGGCGGACCGCTCGCGCGCCCGGGCGTTCAGTATCGCGGCGAACCGCTGGCGGAGTTGTCATCGGACGCGAACGGCGGGCTGAAGGCGTTTTTCTATCGCGGGATTTCGCTTTCGTCGCTGGACTACCTCGGGCCTCCGCCGCCGGATCTCGCGACGATAGAGGAGCGCCTCGCCGCCATCGGCTACGACTGGAACGCCCTGCAGGACGGACTGGAAGTGCCGCGTCATTTCGTGCAGCGTCTGCCCGACGGCATGGCGTCGGCGGACGGCGACCGTCGCAAGCGGCTGTTCGTGCGTCTGGTGCTGCCGCTGATTCTGGAGGTGAACGAGGAGACCCTGGCGCTGCGCGAGCGTCTGCTGGCGCTGGACGCGCGCGCTCCCTTGTCGGAGGAGGACGCGGCGTGGCTGACGGCGATGGCCGAGCGGTATCGCGTGAAGGACGAGGATGTGCGGATTCGCATCGCGCGTCTGCGCGAGCGAGTGAATGTGATTCCGGCTGATCTGGTGCTGGCGCAGGCGGCGGTGGAGAGCGGCTGGGGTTCATCGCGTTTTGCGTTGGAGGGGAACGCGTTGTTCGGGCAGCGCGGTTCGTCCGGACGTTATCTGGTGGCGGAGCGCGCGGAGGGTGTGCGGGTTCAGGCGTTTCATTCGCTGGCGGATTCGGTGCGCGCGTATTTTGACAATTTGAACGGACATCCGAGTTACGAGGAGTTTCGTTCTTTGCGCGCGGCGTTGGAGGCCGGCGGCGACGAGTTGAGCGCGATGGTTTTGCTGCCGACTCTGGAGAATTACGCGGCGGCGGAGGGTTATGCTGAGAAACTGGGTGTGGTGATTGAGAGCAACGGCTTCAGCGCGTTGCGCGACCTGGATTTAGAGCCGGCCCCCGCCGGTTAAGAGACAACGAAGCACGGCACTTGGCATTAGTGAGACTTTGACTAAGACATTCACGATAGCCGCTCAAGCGAACCGCACCCACTGATGCCCGCAGGCGCTGCCTGC
>JALCBB010000049.1 GCA_028066985.1 Alphaproteobacteria bacterium | reverse complement strand
TTTTTTGCGGGCTAGCCCGCACCCATCTGCCGGCATCGCTCGCTTGAGCCAACACTGTGAATGTCTTAGTCAAACTCCCACTAATGCCAAATACCGCACTTCGTCTATTTTCTAATTTGTGCTATAATTGTCGGCGGGAAGGTAAAATCACAATGAACACCGCCAAAAAACCCAAAACTTGGGACCTCCCCACCCGCATAACTCACTGGGCGCTCGCCATACTCGTCATCGCCGCCTTCATCTCAGGCGACGGCATCGCAGACACCCCCACCAACACCGAATGGGGCAGAAACCTCCAGATCCACAGAATCATCGCCGTCTGCATCGTCGGACTCCTCATCTTCAGACTCGTCTGGGGCTTCATCGGCAACGCTCAGGCAAAATTCAAAAACTTCCCCCTCTCCCCGATCAAACTCGCGCAAGACCTCGCAAACCTCGCAACTCCAGGATCACACGCAAAACCAAAACACTACCCGGGACACACACCCGCAGGCGCATGGGCAACCATCGCCATCCTCGTCTTCGTCGCCGTCCAGGTCGGCACCGGACTCCTCAACTTCAACACCGACGACAACATCTACGGACCCCTCGCCCGACTCGTGCCGCAAAATGTCAACAACAACGCCAAATGGATCCACGAAAAACTCGGCGAACTCTTCCCGACCATCATCCTCCTGCACCTCGCCGCCGTCTTCTGGCACGAAATCGTCAAAGGACACAAAATCATCACCGCCATGTTCACAGGACGCAGACCCGTCCAGAACGATGTCCAGTGGCAGCCCGAACGACCGAAACGCGCCGTCATCACCGCCGCCGTCTCCGTCATTGTCGTGATTATCCTCTTTCTCATCTGAGGCGGCGCCGTCTCCACAGCCCCCGGACACAACTTGACTCCGCGGCTCCCCGACGCTAAAAAATATCCAGGAGAACCCCCTCGGACAGCAGAACCATGAAAGCGGAAATCAAAAAAATCTCGGACGACCTCGACCGCTCCCTCAATCTGCTCCGAGGGAGACTTTGACGCCGATAAAGTCGCCACACGCTTGGAAACCCTCCGCCGGAAGTCCGCCGCCGACGACTTCTGGAACGACAACACCGCCGCCGCCAAAGTCCTCCGCGAGCAGAACCTCCTGGAGAATCGCGTCAATACCCTCCAGAAACTCGGCAGCGACCGCGAGGACGCCCTCACCCTCCTGGAACTCGGCGAAGGCGAAAACGACGCCGACACCGTCAGCGAAGCCGAAACCCTCCTCGCAACCCTCGCCGACACCGCCCGCCGCAAAGCCCTGGAAGCAATGCTCTCAGGCGAAGCCGACAGCCAGGACTGCTACCTGGAAGTCAACGCCGGCGCCGGCGGCACCGAAGCGCAGGACTGGGCCGACATGCTCCAGCGCATGTATCGCCGATGGGCGGAAGATAAAAACTTCAAGGTGGAAACTCTCCACGAAAGCGCGGGCGAGGAGGCGGGCATCAAGTCGGCGACCCTCCGCATCACCGGCAACTACGCCTTCGGATGGCTGCGCGCCGAAAGCGGCGTCCACAGGCTGGTGCGGATCAGTCCGTTTGACGCCGGCAAGCGGCGACACACCTCCTTCGCGAGCGTCGCCGCGTGGCCTGTCGTTGACGACGACATTGAGATAGATGTCCAGGAGAAAGACCTCCGCGTAGACACCTACCGCGCGAGCGGCGCCGGCGGACAGCATGTCAACCGCACCGACTCCGCCGTGCGCGTCACGCATATTCCGAGCGGAATCGTGGCGCAGTGCCAGTCCGACCGCTCGCAGCACCGCAACCGCGCGACCGCGATGGCGATGCTCAAGGCGCGCCTCTACGAAGCCGAACTCCGCAAACGGCAGGAGGCCGCGCAGTCCGAGGCCGACTCGCGCAGCGACATCTCGTGGGGACACCAGATTCGCTCCTATGTGATGCAGCCGTATCGCCTCGTCAAGGACACCCGCACCGGCTTTGAGAGTTCGCAGGTCGACTCGGTTCTTGACGGCGACATTGACGCGTTCCTTGAGGCGGCGCTGGCGCGGACGGGATAGGGTTTTATTTTTGCCGCCGGCGGTGCTATTCTTCGGATGTGGGTCGTTAGCTCAGCGGGAGAGCGCTACCTTGACATGGTAGAGGTCACTGGTTCAATCCCAGTACGACCCACCACGGAATCAGACTTGTTCGGCGGAGGCGTTTATGAGCGATCGCAAATTTGGCGGACTGTCGTCGGCGACGGCGACAGTAACAGTGACGGCGCTGCGGCGCGTTGTCTTGTGGGGACTGGCGCCGATATTTTTGCTGGGCGTGGTTATTGCGGAGGCGCAGGTGCCGCCTCTCGCGGAGTTAGAGGACGGCGTTCGACTGACCGCGTTGTCGGAGGCGCGGGTGTCGGCGGCGGACGCGAAGGCTTTTCGCAACGATATGTTCAAGGCGCTGAATCAGAACATGCGCGCGCTGGCGGCGCTGACGAAGGATTACGATCAGGCGACGGCGGAAAATCTGGTGGAGGAGATCGCGCGCGGGGCGTCGCGGATTCCGCATGGTTTTCATCCTGACGGTTCTGCGATTGCGAAGAGTCATGCGCGCGGCGACATCTGGCAGAACGGCGCCGAGTTCATAGAGTTGGCGGCGACGCTGGAGTCGTCGGCGCGCGGCGTGCTTGAGGCGGGGGTGTCGGAGGCGGGTTTGTCAAACGCGTTGCGGGAGATGGGCGGCAATTGTCAGGCGTGCCATAACAGATTTCGGACGCATCCCTAGATTGCGAACAGCGCGACGACGATAATCAGCGAAACGACGGCGAGGACGACGGCGCGTTTCGGTTTTTCGGATTCCCATTTGACGCCTTCCTGGACGGGTCTGCTTCCAGTGAACATCGCGGCGAGGAGTTTGTGTCCTCTCACGAGTTCGTGCCAGAGGACGGCGACAACATGGATGAGGATGATGTACATGAAGAGGCCGCCGAGTTCGCCGTGGATCCAGAGCGCGGCGTCGGCGATGATTTGCGGGGCGTAGAGGGCGAGGGGGCCGTGGACATTTTCCTCAACATTGGAGGAGAAGAGTCCGGTGACGACCTGGAGGGCGACGAGTCCGAGGATGGCGATGGTTGCCCATGCGCCTGTGGGTCCGTGGCCGGGGTAGTGTTTGGCGTCTTTTTTGGAGAAGGTTTTGATGTCTTCGGAGAGTTCGCCGAGGTTGAAGGGGAAGTTTTTGAATTTTGCCTGAGCGTTGCCGATGAAGCCCCAGACGAGTCTGAAGACGAGGAGTCCGACGATCCAGATGGCGATGGTGCGGTGCTGCGAGAGGTTTTCGCCCCATCCTGGTGTATCCATGTCGCCGCCGATGCCGTCGCCTGTGATGAAGGCGGCGATGACGAGTCCGGCGAGGGTCCAGTGTGTGAGGCGTGTGGGGATATCCCAGGTTTTGGGTTTTTTGGCGTCGTTCATTGTGATTTTACCTTTCCGCCGGCAATTATAGCACAAATTAGGAGACAGACGAAGTGCGGTCTCTGGCATTAGTGGGCGTTGAACTAAGAAAGTCACAATAGTGGCTCAAGCGAGCGATGCCAACTGATGCCCGCAGGCGCTGCCTGCAAAAAAATAAAATTAAAAGAATTAATTTAATAGACAATAACCATTCCATTATTTGTCAATTAATGAGAAAGCAATTTATTTAATTGACCCCTTAAATGGTCAAATTAACTTTTTAATTTTTTTGCGGGCTAGCCCGCACCCATTCGTTGGTGCTGTTCGCTTGAGCCACTATCGTGACTTTCTTAGTCAATCTCCCACTAATGCCGGAAGCCGCACGCCGATTTAATTGACCCCTTAAATGGTCAAATTAACTTTTTAATTTTTTTGCGGGCTAGCCCGCACCCATTCGTTGGTGCTGTTCGCTTGAGCCAACATCGTGAATGTCTATGTCAAACTCCCACTAATGCCAAGGGTTGCACTTCGGGAACTTAATATAAGTCGCCCACACCGTTGCCGCGGACACCTACACGCACAGGTCCCTGACCCGGCTTAAATGCCTCCAAAATCGCGCCAGCATCGCCCGCAACCGCTCCCTCCCCGGTCTCCGCTATCACCCACCGCAAACGAACCGCCGACGGCACCCGAAACGGCACAGGCAACTCCCCCTCCAACGCCTCCGACATAAACTGCTGCCACACCGGCAACGCCGCCCGCGCCCCGCTCTCACCACTCCCCAGACTCCGCGGCTCGTCAAAACCCACATACACACCCGCCACCAGATCAGGACTGAAACCCACAAACCACGCGTCAACAAAATCATTAGAAGTCCCCGTCTTGCCCCCCAACGGACGCCCCAACGACAACGCCCGCCGCCCCGTGCCGCGCTGCACCACCCCCTCCAAAATAGAGGTTATCTGATACGCGCTCGCCGGATCCGTCACCACGCCGCGTCCCTCGGCCAGCGCCGGCGGCTCCTGTCCATGCCACTCGGACTCCGAACAGCGTCCGCAAACACGAGCATCGCCGCGATACAATGTCGCGCCGTACCTGTCCTGAATCTTGTCAATCATCGTCGGCGTAATGTCACGACCGCCGTTCACCAACTCGCCGTACGCCGCCGTCAGCGACAACAAAGTCACCTCGCCCGCGCCCAAAGCATACGACAAATACGGCGGCAACTCGTCAAACAAGTCCAGCCGCCGCGCCACATCCGCAACCTTGTCCATGCCGACACGCGCCGCCAGACGCACCGTCATCAGATTGCGCGAACGCTCCACGCCGACACGCATCGGCGTCGGTCCGTAATACTCGCCGCTGTAGTTGCCGGGCTTCCATTTCTCCAGGCCGGGACCCTGATCACTCACAAACGGAGCGTCAAGGATCGTCTCCGTCGGCGTGATGCCCTCCTCAAGCGCCGACAAATACACAAAAGGCTTGAACGCCGAACCCGTCTGACGCAACGCCTGTGTCGCCCGGTTGAACTCGCTCGCGCGCTGCGAAAAGCCGCCCACCATCGCCATCACGCGTCCGCTGTGCGGGTCAAGCGCGACCAGAGCGCCGTTCACACGCGGCACCTGCCGCAACACATAAACCCGCTCGCCAATGCCGGCGCTGTCACTGTCGCTGTCGCCCGCGCTGTCGGCGTCGCGCCACTCTCTGTCAATCAGAATCATATCGCCCGCAACCGGACCGCGCTCCGTGCGCGGAGGCAAAGCCCACGCGAGGTCGTCGGCGTAGATGCGTCCCGTGCGGCGGTTCGCGTCCTCAAAGACGAGGCCGCCGTCGTCAACGACCAGCACCCGCGCCGCCGTCCAATTCTCCGCGCCCGCAGGAGGCTCGTACAACTCCAGCACCCGTCCCCAACTCGCCGCCGTCACGCCGCGCCGCAACGCGCCGCGCCAGCCATGACGGCGGTCATACTCCATCAGCCGGTCGCGCAGGGCGCGCTCCGCTATCTCCTGCAGGCGCGGGTCAAGAGTCGTGCGAACCAATAACCCGCCGCCATACAAAGCCCCCTCGCCATAACGCGAAGCCAGTTCGCGACGCACTTCCTCGGCGAAGAATTCCGCCGAAGTCACATCGCTGCCGCCGCGCGGAGTCAAAAGCAACGGCGAATCCTGCGCCTCCAGCGCCGCCTCGGACGAGATCACGCCGTCCTCTTCCATCCGCGAGAGAACCCAGTCGCGGCGTCCCTTCGCGGCGGCAGGACTGCGGACAGGATTGTAGTTATTCGGCGCCTTCGGCAGCGCCGCCAGAAACGCCGCCTCGCCGAGGTCAAGGTCGCGCAGGGGCTTGCCGAAGTAGTCCAGCGCCGCCGCCGCGACGCCGTAGGAGCCGCGTCCGAGGTATATCTCGTTCAGGTAGAGTTCCAGGATTCTGTCCTTGGACAGCGCGCGCTCCAGCCGCAGCGCCAGTATCGCCTCGCGGATTTTGCGCTCGTACGACACCTCGTTTGACAGCAGAAAATTCTTCGCCACCTGCTGCGTTATTGTTGACGCTCCCACGAGACGCCGCTCGTCGCCGGCGTTGCGGAGGTTCGTCATCGCCGCGCGCGCGATCGCGAAGGGATCAACGCCGTAGTGCGCGTAAAAAGATTTGTCCTCCGCCGACAGGAACGCGCGCCGCACCATCGGCGGTATCGCTTCAACGGGAACGAAGATGCGCTTTTCCTGCGCGTATTCGGCGAGGAGGCGTCCGTCGGCGGCGTAGAGGCGCGTCACGACCGGCGGACGATACGCCTCAAGTTGCCGATACTCCGGCAGTCCCTGGCCGTAGGTGTAGAACACCCAGAAGCCGCCGACCACCGCGACCGCGAAGACGAGGAGTCCTGCGGTCAGGGCGAGGGTCACCAGCGAGACCAGTGTGCGCATGTGTTGTGCCGTCCTCTCTATTCCGGTCGTCCGCCGCGCCGCGCCGCGAACTCGCGCACGGACGCCACGAGCGCGCGGATAATCTCGTCGCGTCCGCGCGCGGAGCGGACGAAGCGTTCCTCTTCGGGGTTGGAGAGGTGTCCGAGTTCCAGCAGCACGGAGGGCATGTTCGGCGATTTTAGCACAGCGAAGCCTGCAGAGCGAGTCGCCTTGCGGAGCGTGCGGGTGTCGCGGCTGCGGAGTTCGCGCACCAGAATCTCGGCGTAGTCGCGGGACGCGTTGATGGAGTCGCGCTGCGAGAGGTCTATGAGTATGCGCGAGACGGCGTTCGGGTGTTCTTCCAGGTCTACGCCGGCGAGGACATCCGACTTGTTTTCGCGCGCGGCGAGCAGGGCGCCTTCTTTGTCGGACGCCGTTTCCGACAGCGTATACACCGACGCGCCGCGGACATCGCGCGACGGGTTTGTGTTGAAGTGCAGCGAGATGAACATGTCGCTTTCCGCGGCTTCGGCGAGGCGGACGCGTTCACGCAGAGGAATGTAGCGGTTGTCGTCGCGTGTCAGGACGGCGCGGAAGCCGTCTATCTGATTGAGGGCGTCCGCGAAGACGAGGGCGTATTCAAGGACGAGATCTTTTTCGTGGATGCCGCTCGGACTGATGGCGCCGGGGTCAATGCCGCCGTGTCCGGGGTCAATGACGACGGTCCAGAGTTTTTTATCGGGCGCGGGCGCGGGGGGTGTCGCGGCGGCGGAGTCGTCGGGGAGGTCGGCGCTGGAGCGGAACGCCTCGCTGAAGTTTTGCGGGAAGGCGGCGGCGTTGACGGGGGTCATGTCAATGACGAGGCGCTGTCCGTGGTTGTTGTGCGGGAGGGTGAAGGCGGCGTGCGGCACGGCGGGCGCGGCGAGGTCTAAGACGATGCGGCTGCGGGTGTGTGAGAAGCGTCCGTAGCGGAGGGCGGAGACGAAGCCGAGGCCGGTGTCGGAGGTGTTGTTCCAGGAGACGACGGGGAGATCAATGACGACTCTGTGGGGGTTATCCAGGGTGGAGACGCGCCAGGGGACGGGGTGCGAGAGTTCAATGACGAAGCGGATATTGGTCTCGTGCCATCCGAAGCGGAGGGCGTTGACGGTGACGGGCTTTTCGTCGCCGTGCGCGGGGAGAGGGTTAAAAATAATAGAAAACAGGACGACAAACGCCGTGATGGTCGTCTGTCTCTTAATTAAAGAGACTAATTTAATTTTTTTGCGGGCAGCGCCCGCAGGCATCAGTGGGTGCGGCTCGCTTGAGCGGCTGCCGTTAACAGTCAATGAGGCATCTCCCACTAATGCCAGAGGCCGCGCCATGAAGAGTCCCGAAGGAGCAAACTTTTCCACCAGTGAGAGCGGACGATGCGCTCGCCGTGAAAGCCGCTCCTGCTGGCGACACCCGCTGCCGCCCGCGGGCGCCGCCCGCAAAAAATTAAATGACGAGAATCGCGCCACGGCAAGTCCAACGCCACCGCCAAACATCACACCCAAAGCCCCGAATCAAGCCAGACCTCCCTCCTAATCCCCACACCATACCCCACCCCAAATCCAATATAAACCCCGAACTTTTTTAACTTGCATCCCCCCGCCGAATCCCCTACAATGCCCCCATAAGCCGTGACAGCAAAAAGTCCGAGAGACACCCGTGTCCCCGGCGCCTTCAATGGCGACAGGAACACACGCCAGCACGCCACAACAACGATTATGCTGACAAAATCACAGCAAATCAAAAACTCAAGCCGCGCCCCGAACGCGCGCCCCCAGGAGATACACAATGACCAAACGACTCCTCATCGACGGATCCTTCCTCGGAGAAAATCGAGTCGCCCTGCTCGACGACGAAAAACTCAACGATTACGACATTGAGTGGTCTGACTCGCGACCGCACAAGTCCAACATCTACCTCGCGAAGGTAGTGCGCGTGGAGCCGTCGCTCCAGGCGGCGTTCGTTGAATACGGCGGCAACCGGCACGGATTTCTGCCCTTCAGCGAAATTCACCCCGACTACTACCGCATTCCGGTCTCCGACCGCGAGGATATCCTCGCCGAAGAAGCCGAGGACGCCGAAGCCGAGGATGACGACGACGACAACGACGGCGACGACAACACCGCCGACGAAAACGGCGACGACGAAAACGGCGACGACGAAAACGGCGACGGCTCCAGCACCCTCGGCGAAGACTCCGACTCCTCGCCGCCGCCGAAAGGCGCGCCCTCCGCCGAGCGCGAACTGGAAGACGCCCGCGAAGCCCGGCGCCGTCGCCGCGCGCTCCACCGCTACCACATTCAGGAGGTCATCCCGCCCAACCAGGTGCTGCTCACGCAGGTCATCAAGGACGAACACCGCAGCAAAGGCGCGACCCTCACCACCTACATCTCGCTCGCCGGACGCTACTGCGTGCTGATGCCGAACTCGGATCGCGGCGGCGGCGTCTCGCGCAAGGTCACCGACAGCGCCACGCGCGAAAAACTGCACTCGCTCCTGGACGACCTGGAAGTCCCCGAAGGCATGGCGGTCATTCTCCGCACCGCCGGCTCCGAGCGCAACTCCCGCGAGATCCGCCGCGATTTTGAATCGCTCCTCGCCCAGTGGGAGGAAATCCGCGACCGCACCCTCGACTCAAACGCGCCCGCGCAAATCTACGACGACGGCTCGCTCATCAAGCGCGCCATCCGCGACATCTACACCAACGACATTGAGGAAGTGCTCGTCGCCGGCGAAGACGCGTGGAAACAGGCGTCCGACGCGATGAAGACCCTCGTGCCGAGCCACGCCCGCCGCGTCAAACTCTGGAAGAACGAAAAGACCTCGCTCTTCTCGCAGTACCGCGTTGAGCAGACCCTCGGCAACTTGCAGAGTCCGCGGGTGCGTCTGCGCTCCGGCGGCGAGATTGTCATCTCGCAGACCGAGGCGCTCGTCGCCATTGATGTCAACTCCGGACGCGCCACCCGCGAGCGCAACATTGAGCGCACCGCCTTCAAAACCAACCTTGAAGCCGCCGCCGAGGCCGCGCGCCAACTTCGCATCCGCGACCTTTCCGGTCTTATCGTCATTGACTTCATTGACATGGAGGCGAACTCGCACATCCGCGATGTTGAGCGCGCCCTCAAGGACGCCCTGCGCTCCGACCGCGCGCGCGTGCAGGTCGGGCGCATCAGCCAGTTCGGACTGCTGGAATTGTCGCGCCAGCGGCTTCGCGTCAGTCTGAGCGACAGCACGACGGTCTCGTGTCCGTCGTGTCACGGCAACGGACGCGTTCTCGCGCCGTCAATGGCGGCGAGCCAGGCGCTGCGCGCGCTGATTGACCGCGTGTCGCATCGTCCGGATCGGGAATACATTCTGAAGGTGTCGCCGGCGGCGGCGAACTTCATTCTGAATCGGCGGCGCGCGCTGCTCATCAGTCTTGAGGAGCGGCACGGCACGCGCATTGAGATTGTGCCTGATTCGGATCTGTCCAACGGCGACAGCACGATTGAGCATGTCGTGTCGCAGACGCGCCGCCCGCGGCAGAACGGACGCGCCGACAGCGGCGGCGCAAGCGATGTCGGCGAAGGCCAGGCGGAAACGCGCGACATCGCCGAGGACGACGACCGCTCCGACGGACGCTCGGCGGCGTCACGCTCGCGCAGACGCGGACGGCGCGGCGGCACGAGCCGTCGCCGCGGAGACGAGACAGGCGAGACAGAGGACGGCGACGATGCTCCCCGCAGATCGCGGCGCAGAACCCGCGATGACGCTGACGACGATGATCGCAAAGAGTCCCCCCGCAGCAAGTCGCGCCGCAAAACCCGCAGCGATGACCGTGACGAGTCCGATGACGATGACCGTAAAGGGTCCCGCCGCAGCCAATATTCGCGGCGCAGAACCCGCGACGATTCCGAGGACGCCGGGGAGTCCAAGGAGTCCAGGGACGCTAAAGAGTCCAAGGACACCAAGGAGTCCAAGGATGACAAGGACGACGACAAGGCGTCGCGTTCCAAGTCTCCTCGCGTCAAGTCGCCGCGTGTGAAGTCCCGCCGCAAGTCTGACGAGGACGAGGACAACGACGGCGCCGTTTCCGTCTCCCCCGACACCGACGATGACAGCGACAGTGACAGCGATGACGCCGAGGAGTCGCCGCGCCGCAGAGTCCGCAAAACCGCCGCCAAAAAAACCGCCGCGAAAACACGGACGAAAACCACCAAGGCGTCCCCCAAGGTCAAGCGCAAAACCAAGGCGAAGGACGACACCGACGCCGACGACAGCGACGGCGACGGCGAAAAGTCCGAGTCTTCGTCGCGCATCGCCGCCGCGAAGACGCGCGCCAAAAGACGCATCGTGCGCAAAACCCCAGCCCCCACACCCAGCGAAAGCACCGACAATGAAACAAAAAAACGCGGATGGTGGCAGAAAACCTGACCTCTCCCGCCACATAAATCTGCGCGCCCGCCCCGTCGCGCGCATCCTCGCCGCGGTCGCCGTCGCCGTCGTTGTCGCTGTCGGCGGCGCCGTCTTCGCGTCTCCCGCGCGGTCGCAGTCTATTCTGCGCGACACCGAGACCGAGTTCTTTTTCCGCGACCTCGCGCTTCCCGTCTACGAAGCCGCGGGAGTAGACACCGAACGGCTCAGACTTTTCGTTGACGCCGAACCCTCCATCAACGCGTTTGTCACGGCGTCGCACATCATCGTGCTGTCCGCCGGACTCGTGCAGCGCGCCGCCGACCCCTCCGACCTGCTCGGCGTCATCGCCCACGAAACAGGACACATCGCCGCCGGACACCATCTCGCCACCGCCGAAGCCGCGCTGTACGCCGAGCGGCAGTTTCTGCTTTCGGCGGCGCTCGGAGTTGTGCTTGCGGGCGCCATCGGCAATCCGACCGCTTTGGGCGCGGCGGGCGCGGCCGGCACTGAAATCTCGCAGAAGGGACTCCTCGCGCACTCGCGCGCGCATGAGCAGGCGGCGGATCAGGCGGCTGTCAATTATCTTGCCGCCGCCGAGCGGAGTCCTGTCGGGATTCTGCGGGTGATGCGGTATCTGGAGGAGCAGGAAAATCTTTCCATTGAGGTGAATCCCTATCTGCGGACGCATCCGATCTCAAGCGAGCGCGTCAGTTTTCTGGAGGGCGCGCTGGAGCGATCGGCGTATGCTGATGTCGCGCCGAGCGCCGAAGAGATGGAGACGCTGCGGCGAATCAAGGCGAAACTCGCCGCCTATCTTGACCCGGACGACTTCCACCGCCGCTACCCTGCCGCCGATGTTTCTGTCGCCGCGCGGTACGGACGCGCCGTCGCGAACTGGCGCGAAGGCAAACTTCGGGAGTGTGTCGCGCTGCTGCGGGAACTCATTGCGGAGGAGCCGGACAATCCGTATTTTCACGAGTTTCTCGGGCAGGTTCTCTTCACCGCCGGCCGCGCCGAGGAGTCGGCGGCGTCTTACCGGGAGGCTGTGCGGCTGCTTCCTGACGCGCCGTTGCTGCGTCTTGGCTGGGCGGCCGCGCTGCTGGAGCAGCGCAGTCCGCGGGCTGACAAGGTTGCGTTGCGTCAGTTGTCGCTTGTGAATGACGCGCGCGAGTCGCCCGGCGTGGCGCTGCGGCTGACCAACATCGCGGAGACTCGCCAGGGCAGTACGGGTCGTGCTACACTTGCGCTTGCCGAGCTGCGTTTGATAGAGGGCAGGCTTGGCGAGGCTGCTGTCCTGGCGCAGCGCGCGCTGAGGGAGTTGTCGGAGCAGGAGCAGGCGAGTCGTCTTCGCGCGATGGACCTGCTCGCCGTGATAGGAGACCAGACCGATGAAAACGACGACGAAAACGACGAGTCCCCGCCCTTGCGGTGAGGGCGCGGCTGAGCGCGTGACTGATCGTGCGACCGAGCGCGTGACTGAGCGTGTGACTGAGCGTGTGACGACGCGGCGATCGTTTGTCGCGGGGGGAGTTGCGGGCGGCGGTTTGCTGGCGGCTTCGGGTTTTGTCGGACGCGCGGAGGCGGTATTGAAGTCTGGTTTTGGCGGCGAGGAGGTGATGTTGTCGGCGGGCGACCGTGATTTTTTGCTTGAGTCGGCTGACATTCCGCGGGCTGGCAATCCTGGCGGCGGAGTGGTGCTGGCGGAGTTCAGTGATTTTCGGTGTCCGTATTGTCGTTCTGCGGCGGCGGATGTTCGGAGTGTGCTTGAGCGTGACAGTGATTTGCTTGTGGTGTTTCCGAATTTTCCGTTGCTTGGACGCGAGTCGGTGAAGTTGGCGTTGCTGGCTTTGGCGGCGCATCGGCAGGGGTTGTATGAGGAGTGGCATTTTGCGGCGATGACCTGGCCGGGTCGTTTGCGTGCGAGCAAGGCTGATGAGATTGCGGAGCGTCTGGGTCTTGATCTGGCTCGGATGGAGGCGGATGCGGATCGGGAGGAGTTGCGCGAGGCGTTGCGAGCGAACCAGCGTTTTGCGGAGCGGTTTGAGATTAAGGGGATTCCGACATTTCTGGCGTTTGCGCGGCGACGGGAGGAGGTTCCGGCGCGGTTATTGCGCGGCGGCCGTTCGGATGACGAGTTGGCGGAAATCTTCCGTCTTTTGCGCGAAGCCGCCTAAAGCCGCATCGACGACCCCCTTCTGGCATTAGTGGGAGTTTGACCGAGACATTCACGGTGTCGGCTCAAGCGAGCCGCACCAACTGATGGGTGCGGGCTAGCCCGCAAAAAAATTAAAAAATTAATTTGACTATTTAAGGGGTCAATTAAATCGTTGTGCGGCATTTGGCATTAGTGGGAGTTTGACTAAGACATTCACGGTGTCGGCTCAAGCGAACCGCACCAACTAATGGGTGCGGGCTAGCCCGCAAAAAAAATTAAAAAATTAATTTGACTATTTAAGGGGTCAATTAAATCGTTGTGCGGCATTTGGCATTAGTGGGAGTTTGACTAAGACAGTCACGATAGCCGCTCAAGCGAGCGATGCCAGCAGACGGGTGCGGGCTAGCCCGCAAAAAA
>JALCBB010000048.1:5230-13367 GCA_028066985.1 Alphaproteobacteria bacterium | reverse complement strand
GGCGCTGCCTGCAAAAAATTAAATTAAAGATTAATTGGACTATTTAAGGGGTCAAATTAAATAAATTCTTCTCTTATTAACATAGACATTTAATGGGGTCATTAAATAAATTGTTTTCTTATTATTTTTTAATTTTTTTTGCGGGCTAGCCCGCACCCATCTGCCGGCATCGCTCGCTTGAGCCAACATTGTGAATGTCTTAGTCAAAGTCTTACTAATGCCAAATGCCGCACTTCGTATGTCTCCTGATTAAAGTCCACTAATGCCGGAGGCCGTGCTTCGCATGTCTCTTTAATTAATCGGCGCCCTGGCCGCCGACCGTCATCTCCGACAACAACAGACTCGGCTGGCCCACACCCACAGGCACAGACTGTCCCTCCTTGCCGCATGTGCCAACTCCAGGATCCAGCGCGAAATCACTCCCCACACCAGAAACCTTCGTCAACGCACGCGGGCCGTTGCCCGTCAAAGACGCGCCCTTCAACGGCTCCTCAACCCGTCCATCGCGAATCCGATAGGCCTCCACGCAATTAAATGTGAAGTCGCCGTTGGTGATATTGACCTGGCCGCCGCCGAACGACACCGCATACACTCCGTCCTTGACACGCGCGATCAGTTCGGCAGGGTCGTCGTCGCCGGCAAGCATATAAGTGTTCGTCATCCGCACCATCGGCGCGCACGCATACGACTCGCGGCGTCCGTTGCCCGTGGAACGCGCCCCGACCAGACGCGCGTTCATCCGATCCTGCATGTAAGCGACAAGAACGCCGTCGTCCACAAGCACCGTGCGCTCGGACGGCGTGCCCTCATCATCAATAGACAAAGAACCGCGCCGTCCCTCAAGCGTGCCGTCGTCAACAATGGTCACGCCGCGCGACGCGACACGCTCGCCCGTCAGACTCGCGAAGGCCGAAAGTCCCTTGCGGTTGAAATCGCCCTCTAAGCCATGTCCGATCGCCTCGTGCAGCAGAATGCCCGGCCAGCCGCCGCCCAATACCACCGCGCACGGTCCCGCAGGACCCGCCACCGACTCCAGATTGACACGCGCCTGACGTAACGCCTCGTCCGCCGCGCCGCGCCACGCGCCGGGACTCAGAATCTCGGCGATCCGGCCGCGTCCGCCGAGACCGTAAGAACCGCTCTCGCGCCGTCCGCCGCGCTCAAGCACCACCGACACCGACAGACGCACAAGCGGACGCACATCCGCGCGCCTCTCGCCGTCGGCGCGCACAACCTGAATCGCCTGGCGCTCCGCCGAGACCGACGCCGTGACCTGCTTCACAAGCGGCTCGCGCGAACGCACATAAGAATCAATCGCCTCCACAAGTTCGCGCTTCTCGCGGAACGACATCTCGGAAGTCGGATCACTGTCAGGATAAAGAGCCGCGTTGCGAAGCGCCGCGCTCGCCTCGCCGCCGCGCCGCCCCGGAACAACCGCCGAAAGCGCGCCGCCCGCGCGTCGCACCGCGCCCTCGGAAATCTCGTTGCCGTGCGCGAAGCCGCTCTCCTCGCCGGAAACCACACGCAGTCCGAATCCGCGAGTCGTGCCGAAGGCGGCGTGGCGGAGGCGGCCGTCATCCCAGACGAGCGCCTCGCCTCGGAGGTGTTCCATGAAGAGTTCGCCGTCATCGTATCCGTGGAGAATATCCCGCGCGGCGCGGGTGACGGCGGCGGGGTCGGCGCCGCCGCGTCCGAAGAGGAGGTCGTCGGTTTCGTCCAGAAACATCGCCCGATTATAGCACAGGACGGCACGGAACGCCGAGGACAGGCGCACTTGCGGACACGCCCCGAATCCGCTATTTTCGGAGAAGTTTTTCTGTCCTCTTTTCGCGGGGAATTCCGATGCGTTTTTGCAGAGTTTTGCCTGTATCCGCCGCCGCCGCGCTTGTCGCCGCGGGTCTCGGAAACGGCGCCGCCTTCGCGGGCGAGCCGAAGCCGTGGGGTCTCGGCTTTCAGGAGCCGGCGTCGCCGTTCGCCGAGCGCATGTTCTTCTTTCACGACAAAATCCTGCTGACCGTGACGGGCGTGATCACGCTCATCGTCCTCGGACTGCTGGTCTATGTGATGGCGCGATTCAACGAGCGCGCGAATCCGGTGCCGTCGCGGGTGACGCACAACACGAAACTGGAAATCATCTGGACGCTCGTTCCGGTTCTGATTCTGGTCGGGCTTTCCGTTCCGTCGTTTCCGCTGCTGTATTACGGCGATGTCGTTCCCGACTCAAAATACACGGTGAAGGTGACGGGACATCAGTGGTACTGGAGCGCCGAGTACGAGACTCCCGACGGCGAGACTTTTTCGTTTGACATCTTCCTGCTCGGCGACGACGAGGCGGAGGCGGCGGGACTGCCGCGGCTCCTCGCGGTTGACGAGCCGATGGTGGTGCCGATGAATGTGCCGGTGCGTTTCATCGTGACGAGCAGCGATGTTCTGCATGCCTTCGCGGTGCCGGCGTTCGGCGTCAAGATGGACGCGGTGCCCGGCCGTCTCAACGAAACCTGGGCCGAAGTGACGCGCGCCGGCGTCTATTACGGGCAGTGTTCGGAACTCTGCGGCTCGGGACACGCCTATATGCCTCTGATGATTCAGGCGGTGCCGGAGTCGGAGTATCTTGAGTGGCTCGGCGAGAGTTATGAGCGTTTCGCGGGTCTGTCCGAAGAGACAGAAACACAGCGCCGTCTCGCGGCGGCCGAACAGGGGACAGAATAATGTCGCTCACCGAGATCTCGCCGGGAATCGCGGAGGACGCGCACGCGCACAAGCCGTCGTTCGTGTCGCGCTGGCTTTTCTCAACGAATCACAAGGACATCGGCACGCTCTATCTGGCGCTGGCGCTGTTCTCGGGCATTATCGGCGCGGCGGTCTCGGTGGTGATGCGAATGGAGTTGCAGGAGCCGGGTCTGCAGATTCTGCCGTTTCTGTCGTCTGATCCGGGGCAGTTCTGGAATGTCCTGATCACGGCGCACGGACTCATCATGGTCTTCTTTCTGGTGATGCCGGCGCTTATCGGAGGCTTCGGCAACTGGTTCGTTCCTCTGATGATCGGCGCGCCGGACATGGCGTTTCCGCGTTTGAACAACATTTCGTTCTGGTTTCTGGCGGGGTCGCTGATATTGCTGGTGGCGTCGGTCTTCGCGGGCGACGGCGCCGGCACGGGCTGGACGCTCTACCCTCCGCTGTCGGCGGCGATAGGGCAGCCGGGGCCGTCGGTGGATCTGGCGATTTTTTCTCTGCATATGGCGGGGGCGTCGTCTATTCTGGGCGCGATTAATTTCATCGTGACGATTTTCAACATGCGCGCGCCGGGGATGACGATGCATCGGATGCCGTTGTTCGTGTGGGCGATGCTGGTGACGGCGTTTCTGCTGCTCCTGACGCTGCCGGTGCTGGGCGGCGCGATCACGATGCTTCTGACCGACCGCAACTTCGGGACGCATTTCTTCAATCCGGCGGGCGGCGGCGATCCGATTCTGTTTCAGCATCTGTTCTGGTTCTTCGGACATCCGGAGGTCTATGTGATGATTCTGCCGGCGTTCGGGATTGTGAGTCATGTGGTTTCCACATTTTCGCGCAAGCCTGTTTTCGGCTATCTGGGGATGGTCTACGCGATGGTCTCTATCGGCGTCGTGGGGAGCGTGGTCTGGGCGCATCATATGTTCACGGTCGGGATGGGCGTGAACACGCGGGTGTATTTTCAGGCGGCGACTCTGATTATCGCGGTGCCGACGGGAATCAAGATCTTCAGCTGGATCGCGACGATGTGGGGCGGGTCTATTCGGTTCACGACGCCGATGCTGTGGGCGATCGGTTTCATTTTTCTTTTTACGACGGGCGGCGTGACGGGCGTGGTCCTGGCGAACGCGGGCGTGGATGTGGCTTTGCATGACACTTATTATGTGGTGGCGCATTTTCATTATGTGCTGAGTCTGGGCGCGGTGTTCGCGCTGTTCTGCGGGATGTATTACTGGCTCGGGAAGATGTGCGGGCGGGCGTATCCGGAGTGGGCGGGGAAGTTGCATTTCTGGACGACCTTCATCGGCGTGAATCTGGTTTTCTTTCCGCAGCATTTTCTCGGTTTGCAGGGGATGCCGCGGCGGTATCCGGACTATCCTGACGCGTATGCGGGGTGGAATCTGGTGTCGTCTCTGGGCGCGTATTTGTCGTTTGCTTCCACGCTGTTTTTCATCGGGGTTCTGGCGTGGACGCTGGTGGCGGGGCGGCGGGTGTCGGCGAATTACTGGGGCGAGGGGGCGACGACTTTGGAGTGGACGGTTTCGTCTCCGCCGCCGTTTCACAGTTATGACGAGTTGCCGCGTTTTTCGGGGTATGCGGGCAGTCTTGGCGCGCCCGACGGTCACTAAGCGTTGCGACGACATGCCCTTGGCATTAGTGGGCGTTTGACTAAGACAGTCACGGTGTCGGCTCAAGCGAATCGCGCCAACTAATGGGTGCGGGCTAGCCCGCAAAAAAATTAAAAAAAGAGACGGGAACGATGACGACAAATGACGACAACGAAGGCGCCGTTAATGTCAATGTTTCCGTTGACAATGACATTGACGACAATGGCGGTGTAATTGTCGGCGGGGGTGCTGATGATGGTGACGACAACGGCGGCGCCGTCAATGTCAATGATGGCGCTAAAGGCAGTGTTGACGACAACGAAGGCGCCGTTAATGTCAATGTTTCCGTTGACAATAACATTGACGACAAAGGCGGCGGTGTAGTTGTCAGCAGGGGTGTTGACGACAATAGCGGCGCCGTTAATGTCGATGTTTCCGTTGACAATGACATTGACGGCAAAGGCGGCGCCGTTAATGTCGATGTCGGCGGTGTAATTGTCGGCAGGGGTGCTGATGATGTTGATGACAATAACAGTGTCGTCAATGGCAACGGCGCGGCGAGTCTGTCCGAACCCGAACTCATTGACTACTATCGCCTCACGAAACCCGGCGTGACCCTGCTCGTCGTCTTCACCGCGACCGCCGGCATCTACCTCGCGCCCGCGCCGCCGCACACCGTGCTCGTCTTCGCCTCCGTCCTCGCGATCGCCGCCGGCTCCGCAGGCGCCGCCGCACTCAATATGTGGTGCGAACGCAAACGCGACGCCCGCATGATACGAACCGCCGCAAGACCCCTCGCCGCTATGCGAATCGCGCCCGACTCCGGATTCGTCTTCGGCGCGGCGCTCGCAATCCTCGGCTTCATCCTGCTCACCTTCGCCGCCGGACCGCTCGCCGGAATTCTGCTCGCCGTCACCGTGCTTTTCTATGTGCTGATCTACACGCTCGTCCTCAAGCCGCGCACCGAACAGAATATCGTCATCGGCGGAGCGGCGGGCGCGCTGCCGCCCGTCATCGGATGGGTCGTCGGCGGCGGCGACCTCCTGCACCCGCTGCCGTGGATCCTCTTCGCGCTCGTCTTCCTCTGGACACCGCCGCACTTCTGGGCGCTCGCACTGCCGCGCCGCGCCGAGTACGCCGCCGCGAAACTGCCGATGCTTCCCGTCACGCGCGGCAACGCCGAAACACGCAAGCAGATCCTCGTCTACGCCCTGCTGCTGCTGCCCGCCGCGCTCCTGCCCGCGCTGCACTTCGCCGGCGGCGCGCAAATCTTCTACGCCGCCGCCGCGACCGCGCTCGGCACGGCTTTTGTCGTCCTCGCCGCGCACCTCATGCGGCAGAAAGAAGACGGCGACGGCGAGGCGCGCGCCGCGAAACGACTCTTCCGCTTCTCCATCTGGCACCTCTTTCTCATCTTTACCTGCCTGCTCGTCGCCCGCGCCGTCTCATGAACACAAACCCCGAAGACTCCCGCGAAACGCCGCCGGACAAAAACGGCGCGGCGGACAACTCCTTGAAAAAGACGGCGGACAAATCCGCGCCCGACTACTCATGGGCGGCGAAACGGCGTCCGCGCAATCTGCTGCTGCTCGCGGCGCTGGTCGGGCTGATTGTCCTGATTTACGCCGTCACCATCGCCCGCCAGGGCGGACTGTAAACGACTTGCCAGCGTCCCTTTTTTGTCCTATCCTCGCAACGCGCTCACCCGGAGAGACGACAAGGCGAACACCGAGTCCGAAGAAATGACAGAAAAGACAACAGCACAGGCCGCCGCCGAGTCCGCAAAGACCGCGACGGCGGCGGTGTCGGCGGAGACCGCGGAGACGACAGCCGCGGACGCGCGTCGCCGTCATTCCCGCGTGACGGTCGCCCTTCTCGCGCTCGTGCTTTTCATGGGCGGCGCATCGTTCGCGTCAGTGCCGCTCTACCGGCTCTTCTGCCAGGTCACGGGCTACGGCGGCACTCCGACATCAAAAAACGCCGCCGAAACCGTCGCCGTCTCCGTCGCCGAGACAGCCGCGGGCGAAATCGTTCCCGTGACCGTCCGCTTCAACGCCGATGTCGCGCGCGACCTGAACTGGACCTTCGCGCCGACAGAACGCTCCGTGCGAATCACTCCGGGCGAAGTCAAAAAGACGCTCTACTCGGCGCACAACAACGGCGCGCGCGATGTCGTCGGACAGGCGACCTTCAATGTCACTCCCGCGAAGGTCGGCAAATACTTTCACAAGGTGCATTGCTTCTGCTTTGAAGAGCAGCCGCTGCGCGCCGGCGCCGACGCCCTGCTCGATGTCCAGTACTTCGTTGACCCCGAAATGCTCCGCGACCCGACCACGAGCGAAGTGCGGACGATAACGCTCTCCTACACCTTCCATTATCTGGAGGACATGCCGGCGTCCGCCGCCGATGTCGCCGACGCCGCCGCGCACGACCACGCCGACCACGACCACTCCGACCACGACCACACCCTCGTCAAAACGGAGTAACGACAGCGATGTCCGACAGCGCGCATAAGCATCCGTATCACCTGGTGGAGCCGTCGCCGTGGCCGCTCGCCGGGGCGGGCGCGGTGTTTCTGACGGCGGTGGGGGCGGTGCTGGGGTTCCACGGAGTGACCTGGGCGCTGCTGCCGTTCGGACTGCTCGCGATTTTCGCGACAATGTTCCTGTGGTGGCGCGATGTCGTGCGCGAGGCGGAGGGCGGACAGGATCACACTCCGATCGTGGTTCTCGGACTGCGTTACGGGATGCTGCTGTTTATTTTGTCGGAGGTGATGTTTTTCTTCGCGTTTTTCTGGTCGTATTTTGAGGCGGCGTTTCTGTATGACGACGCGCGGCAGGTTTCGCGGCTGGAGGCGACGGGGGGCGAGTGGCCTCCTGTGGGGATAGAGACATTTCATCCGTTTGAGGTGCCGTTTCTGAACACTTTGATCCTGCTCTTGTCGGGGACGACCGTGACCTGGGCGCATCATGCTCTGCGGGAGGGAAATCGGCGTGATTTCATGCGCGGTCTGGCGCTGACGATTTTTCTGGGCGCGAGTTTCACGGGTTTTCAGGTGTATGAGTATGCGCATGCGAGTTTTGGTTTCACGGAGACGATTTACGCGTCCACATTTTTCATGGCGACGGGTTTTCATGGTCTGCATGTTTTGATCGGGACATTGTTTCTGGCTGTGTGCTGGTTCCGCGGCTATAACGGACAGTTCACTTCGGAGCGTCATTTTGGTTTGGAGGCGGCGGCGTGGTACTGGCATTTTGTGGATGTGGTGTGGCTGTTTTTGTTTGTGAGCATTTACTGGTATGGCGCGTCCTCCCCCCCGACTCCCTGAGCCGGGGAACGGACGAAGCGCGACTCCTGGCATTAGTGGGCGTTTGACTAAGACATTCACGGCGTTCGCTCAAGCGAATCGCACCCACAGATGGCTGGCGGCATTGCTGCCTGCGGGTAGCGCGGGGCGCTGCGCGCCTTCGTGCCGCCAAAAAATAAAATTATTTCTCATTTTTTAAGGTGATGGCGGCGGCAGTCCGCCTGTCTGTCCGTCCGATTTTTCGCACTTTCAGCCCCTTGTCCGCCCCTCTAGACATGGTGTCGGGGGGTGTGCTATTCTGGAGCAAATGAGCGCGATGGCGATTCATATCCACGATGGGCGCCCGGTCTGCGAGGGGCTGGCGGGGTAATGGCCGAGTCTCGCGACGGTTCTGCCGGAGGGCGTCCTTCTGCTAAGGAGCCTGTGACGCTTAACGCAGGCAGGCAGGCAGGCAGGCAGGCAGGCAGGCAGGCAGGCAGGCAGGCAGGCA
>JALCBB010000048.1:0-5130 GCA_028066985.1 Alphaproteobacteria bacterium | reverse complement strand
GGCAGGCAGGCAGGCAGGCAGGCAGGCAGGCAGGCAGGCAGGCAGGCAGGCAGGCAGGCCAGTGGCGATGCTAGAAATCGCAATTTACACCAGGCCAAGGTTGCCAAAAAAGACGAGTTTTACACGCAGCTTGCCGACATAGAGCAGGAACTGCGGCACTACAAACGCCACTTCGGGGGCAAGGTGGTCTATTGCAACTGCGACGATCCGACTGTCTCCAACTTCTTCAAGTATTTCTCGTTCAACTTCGAGAAACTCGGACTCAAGCGGCTTATAGCAACCTGCTATAAGAACACCAACGCCGGACTCTTTTCGCGGCATGACGAAGAGCGCGGGCTGTATCTCGAATACACCGGCGACAAAAACGGCAACCGCATACCCGACCCCGAAGAGATCGCCGAGATGCGGCTGAAAGGCGACGGCGACTTCCGCAGCGAAGAGTGCGTCGCCCTGCTGAAACAGGCCGACATCGTGGTCACCAACCCGCCGTTCTCGCTGTTCCGCGAATATGTCGCCCAGCTGGTCGAGCACGACAAGAAGTTTCTGGTCATAGGCAACCTGAACGCCATTATCAATAAAAGAATTTTTCCTCTGATCAAGGACAACAGGCTCTGGCTGGGAAACAAGCCTACGGGCACGGACATGCTGTTTGATGTGCCGAAGGCGTTTGCCGATCAGTTGCTTGCCAGCAAGAAGCTGGGCAGCGGGTATAAGATCATAAACAATGTCGTTAAAGGCAGGTCGCAGGTTGTCTGGTTCACCAACCTGAAGCACGAAAAGCGCAACGAGGAGATCCCCCTCTACAAGAGGTACACCACGAAGGAGTATCCGAAATACGACAACTACGACGCCATCGAAGTCGGCAAGGTTGACAACATCCCGATGGACTATGCGGGGGTGATGGGAGTTCCCATCACCTTTCTCGGTAAGTACAACCCCGGCCAGTTTGAAATACTCGGCTGCACTCAAAGAGGCTGCCACGACGAAGTTGTCGACACCCGAAAATACGACGGCTACTGGGAAGTTCGTCAGGACGGCACGAAGACGGGAAGTTCCGGCGGCAAGACCAACGAAAACGCGAACCTGCTCGGCAACGACGGCAGGAAAAATTACTTCACCAACGGCGAACGGGTCGTCCAGTCGCAGTATGGACGCATCTTCATCCGCAACAAAAACCCGCAGGTGCGAAAATGAAAATAGAACTCGCGAAAATAACCATCCGCGACCTCGCGGACGGTTACGAGGACAACCAGGAAGAGGGCGTGTCCGGCTACGGCGGCAGGCTGGACATCCGCCCTCCGTACCAGCGCGAGTTCGTCTACAAAGATAAACAGCGCGACGCCGTGATCGACACGGCCGCGCGGGGGTTCCCGCTCAATGTGATGTACTGGGCCGTCCGCGAAGACGGCGACTTTGAAGTCATCGACGGACAGCAGCGCACCATCTCAATCTGCCAGTTCGTGGAAGGCGACTTCACGGTCTACAACAAAGACCACGAAATGCGCCTGGGCTTCGCCAACTGGCAGGACGAGGAGCAGAACAAATTCCTCGACTACCCCCTGACAGTCTACCTCTGCGAGGGGACCGACAGGGAAAAACTGGACTGGTTCAGGATCGTCAACATCGCCGGAGAGAGACTGTACGACCAGGAGCTGCGGAACGCCGTCTTCTCCGGCCCCTGGGTGAGCGACGCCAAGCGATACTTCAGCCGGACGGGGTGTCCGGCCTACGGCGTCGGCGGTAAATACCTGACAGGCTCGCCGATCAGGCAGGACTATCTGCAAACCGCCATCGCCTGGCTGTCCGACAACAAAATCGACGAGCATATGTCCGCCAGTCAGCACAAGCCCGACGCGAAGGAGCTGTGGGGTTACTTCCGCGATGTCATCGACTGGGTGGAGAGGGTTTTTCCGAACTATCGCAAGGAGATGAAAACTCCGGAGTGGGGAACCCTTTACAACCTCTACAAGGACGCCGACCTTGATCCTCAAGCGCTGGAGGGACGAATCAAGGCGCTGATGGAAGACGAGGATGTGAGCAGCAAGCCGGGCGTCTATGCCTATGTCCTGACCGGCGAGGAGAGGCACCTTAATCTCCGCAGCTTCGGAGCCAGGACAAAGCGGGAAGTCTACGAGCGGCAGAACGGCGTCTGCGCCAGATGCGGCAAGGAGCGCGGAATGGAGCAGATGGAAGCCGACCACATCAAGCCGTGGTCGGAAGGCGGAAAAACAGACGCCGAGAATTGCCAGATGCTTTGCAAGCAGTGCAACCGCGAGAAGTCCAACAAGTGAGTGCCGACCGGCATAGGCCCCGAAATTTAATTTTTTGCGGGCGGCGCGCGCTAATGCCGGAGGCGGACAAAAACGCGCCCTCCCAAGAAGGTCCGGGCTGATGCCCTCCTCAAGGCTGTTTCCACCAAGACATTCTACACTACTCATTAATATAAAGTAAAGCCCCTTTTTCGCAAGGGCGGGGCGGGCGGAATGTCAGCAAGGTCGGCGCGGACGGATACAATGCCCCGGACACCCAAAAAGACGAAAATAGACGACAAAACAAAGCGGCGGCTCATACAACTCCCTGATTTTATTGATATTTCACAGCAGACCAGTTATCCCCGCCTTATTAACCCCAGCCCCCGCATCCTGCTGTATTAAAGAAAGATCACCATGCGCCAAATATCCCCCATCGCCCTCGCCGTCGCCCTCGCCGCGACCTTCGCCCTCGCCCCCGTCGGCCAGGCGCAAGCCGAAAACACCCCGCTGCGCGTCGCCTTCGTCTACCTCGGACCCGTCGGCGACCACGGCTGGACCTACGGACACGAAAAAGCACGCCTCGCCGTGGAAAATCACTTCGGCGACAAAGTCAAAACACACTTCGTCGAAAACATCCCCGAAGGCCCCGAGGCCGAGCGCGTCCTCGACACCCTCGTGCGCGAAGGATACGACCTCATCTTCGCCAACGCCTACGGATACACCAGACACGCCATCAAAGTCGGCGAACGACACCCGCACGCGCGCATCGAAATCGCCACCGGATTCAAAACCTCGCCGCAGGTGTCGCTCTTCTCCGCGCGCTTCTACGAAGGACGATACGCCGCCGGCGTCATCGCCGCCCACAAAACCAGAACCGGCGTCATCGGATACATCGCGTCGCTGCCGGTGCCCGAAGTCGTGCGCGGCATCAACGCCTTCCTCCTCGGCGCGCGCTCGGTGCGCCCCGACATCCGCATCCGCCTGGCATGGGTGCACGCCTGGTACAACCCCGCCCGCGAAGCCGACGCCGCGCGCGTGCTGATCGACCGCGGCGCCGACATCCTCACCCAGCACACCGACTCCACCGCCGGACTCCAGGTCGCCGAGGCGGCCGGCATCCACGGCTTCGGCCTCGCCAGCGACATGCACAAATTCGCGCCGAACGCCCACATCGCCAGCATCGTGAATCACTGGGAGCCGTATTACATCCGCAGAGTCCAGGATGTCCTGGACGGCGAGTGGCGAAGCGGAACCTACTGGGAAGGACTCGACGCCGGAATGGTGTCGCTCTCCGGACCGCATAATGTCTCGGCGGAGGCGTCGGTCGCCGGCGCCGAAGCCCTGCGGGCGATCGCGGAAGGAAAACTGGAAATCTTCGCCGGACCCCTCATAGACCGCGACGGACAACTGCGCGCCGCGGCCGGAGAAACGCTGAGCGACAACGATCTTCTGGAAATGAACTGGTTTCTGGAAGGAGTGGAAGGCGAGCTGCCGAACTGACAGCACGCCGCCGAACAACAAGGGAGAAAAATCATGAAACTCGGAATCTTCACGACCGCGCTGGCTGTCGTCGCGGCGGCGGCGGCGGTGTCGGGCGCGCGCGGACTGCCGGCGGCGTCCGCGGAGCCGCTCAAGGTGGGCTTCGTCTATGTCGGGCCGGTCGGCGACCACGGCTGGACCTACCGACACGACATCGGACGCCGCGCCGTTGAAGAAGAATTCGGCGACAAGGTGTCAACGACCTTCGTGGAAAGCGTGAACGAGGGCCCCGACGCCGAGCGCGTGATCTCGCGGCTGGCGAGCGAGGGACATGATCTGATCTTCACGACCTCCTTCGGTTTCATGAATCCGACCATCAAGGCGGCGGAGCGTTTTCCGGACGTGCGTTTTGAACATGCGACGGGCTACAAGCGCGCGGACAATGTGTCCACTTACGCGGGGCGTTTTTACGAGGGCCGTTATGTGTCCGGCGTGATGGCGGGGCATCTGAGCGAGGGCGGAGTGATCGGCTATGTGGGGTCGTTTCCGATTCCCGAGGTGGTGCGCGGCGTGAACGCGTTTCTGCTGGGCGCGCGTTCGGTGCGTCCCGACATTCGCGTTCAGGTTGTGTGGGTGAACTCCTGGTACGACCCCGGCCGCGAGCGCGACGCCGCCCAGGTGCTGATCGACCGCGGCGCGGATGTGATCACGCAGCACACGGATTCGCCGGCGCCCCTGCAGGCGGCCGCGGCGGCGGGAGTCTACGCGTTCGGCCAGGCGAGCGACATGATCGCGTTCGCTCCCGACACGCAGGTGACGGCGGTTGTGGACAACTGGGACCGTTATTATGTCGCCCGCGCGCGCGCCGTCCTGGACGGCGACTGGGAGAGCAGCGACACCTGGGGCGGCCTGGACACGGGCATGGTGGAGATGGCGGCGTATACGAATGTTCCCGAGTCGGTGGCGTCGGCGGCGCGGGCGGCGGAGGCGGCGGTTCGTTCGGGCGAGCATCGGATTTTCACCGGACCGCTGGTGTCGCGCGACGGGGTGCGGAAGATCGGCGAGGGCGAGGTTCTGGACGACGACGCCCTGCTGGCGATGGACTGGTTTCTGGAGGGTGTTGAGGGCGAGCTGCCGAATTAGTTTCGGGCTGTTTTTGTCCGGGCTTTTCGGTTCCCGCGAGACATTTTTGGAGGAGGGGGTGTCTCGCGGACCTTCTTGGGAGGGCGTGTTTTTGTCCGCCTTCGGCATTAGCGAGCGTTGGGACGCGTTGATGGCGCCGCGTTTTTCGTGAATTAAGAGACAGGCGAAGCGCGATCTTCGGCATTAGTGGGAGTTTGACTTAGACATTCACGGTGCCGGCTCAAGCGAGCGATGCCAACTGATGCCCGCAGGCGCT
>JALCBB010000047.1 GCA_028066985.1 Alphaproteobacteria bacterium | reverse complement strand
AGAGAGGACACCGCAATGCTCTCACCCGCTCCGAAAGACACAGGTCTCTCAACCGCCCAGGCCGCCGAGATTCTCGGCGTCTCGCATCCCTTTTTTCTCAAACTGCTCGACAGCGGAAAAATCCCCTTCCGCGAAACAGGCGCCCGCCGTCGCGTCCGGATGGAGGATGTCGTCAGCTATAAAGAGGAAAGCGACAAACGCCGCAAACAAGTCCTCGCGGAACTCACTCGTGAATCCCAGGAGCAGGGGGAGTACTTCAACGAGTGATCCGGTACACCGCCCTGCTTGATGCGAACATCCTGTATTCCAACTCCCTGCGGGACATCTGCCTGCAGCTCTCCCGCGCCGATGTCTTCCAGGCCAAATGGACGGAAGACATCCACCAGGAATGGATGAACGCCCGCCTGAAAAATGACCCGCGCGCGACGCAGGCTAAATTGGCAAGAACCCGCGGCAAAATAGACGAGGAAACAGACGGCCTGATAACCGGATATGAACACCTCATTCCGGAACTGGACCTGCCGGATCCCGACGACAGACATGTGCTCGCCGCCGCGATTGTCGGACGGTGCGACGCGATTATCACGAAAGATCTGCGAGGTTTCCCCGGCGCGAGGCTGGCGCCGCACCGGATAGCGGCTCGCCATCCCGACGAATTTCTTCTGGAGCGGCTCAATCTGGCTTCCGCACCCTTCTGTATGGCGATCAAAGAAATTCGGAGTCGCCTGATCAACCCCTCTTACAGCGTTGAGGAGTATCTTTCCAACCTTAGAAAGCAGGGGCTTGCGGGGACGGCCTCCGCGCTGGAGAAGCACGCTCACCTTCTGTGACCGGTGTCAATTAAATCGGCGTCAGGCCTACGGCATTAGTGGGAGTCTAACTAAGACATTCACAATGTTGGCTCAAGCGAGCAGCACCCACTGATGCCTGCGGGCGCTGCCCGCAAAAAATAAAAAAGAATTAATTAATAATTTTATTAACCCCATTAATTGTCTAACTAGTAACAGAACAAATCACTTTTTAACACATTAATTGTCAATTAATATTAATTAACATTTAATAATTATCACACCATTATTTGTCCATTAATATTAATTAACAAAATAAATTATCCTTGACCCTTCAAATAGTCCAAATTAATCTCTAATTTATTTTTTTGCAGGCAGCGCCTGCGGGCATTAGTTGGCATCGCTCGCTTGAGCCGGCATCGTGAATGTCTTAGTCAATCGCTCACTAATGCCAGAGGCTGAACGCCGATTTAATTGACCCCTTAAACAGTCAATTAATTCCTATTTAATTTTTTGGCGGCAGTGCCGCCAGCCATCTGTGGGCAGCGCTCGCTTGAGCCGGCAGCGTGAATGTCTTAGTCAAACGCCCACTAATGCCAGAGGCTGAACGCCGATTGACTCTGATCGGTCGTCGTTCGTCCAAAAAGGCGGGAGGGTCACGCTAGCCCCCATCCCAAGCCTCGCCACAAATCCAGCATTCGCAAGGATAAATAAGGGTTTGATTCGTAAGTCGCAAATGTGCTAGAATCACGCGGACGAATCGGCTCCATCGCCACACGCCCAGAACACAACTCACCCAAAGCCCACCCCGCACCAAGGAGTACAAGGCAAATGGACGAGGAAAAAACCCAGACACCAGAAGAACAAGAACGCGAACGCGACCTCTGGCACCGCGCCAACGCCGGCGAAGCCGAAGCACAATACCGCCTCGGCCTCATGTACGAAACCGGCGAAGGCGCACCCCAACAGGTCGACCGCACCGCCATAGAGCAGTACCTGCTCGCCGCCAAACAAGGACACTCCAAAAGCCAGTACAACCTCTCGCGCATGTGCCGCGAAGGACGCGGCATGGAAGCCAACAACAAAGAAGCCCGCCGCTGGCTCCTCGCCGCCGCAGAAGGCGGAAACCTCATCGCTCAACACGACCTCGGCAAACGCTGCGCCGAAGTCCGCAAAGACTTCGTTCAGGCCTACATGTGGCTCATGGTCTCCGGATACAACGGACACAAACCCGCCGACGAACTCCGCGCCCAGATCGAAAAAACAATGGACGCCAAACAAATCGCCGAGGGCAAAAAACTCGCCGAAAAGCGTCTGGGCATCGAGCAGCACAGCATCGCCTACAAGTACTCGATCGGAATGGTCGCGCTGTGGCTGCATCGCTACAAAGACCTCTCCGTCATCGCCAAAGCCGCGCTCGTCGTCGTGCTGATCGGCGTCGTCGGCGCGGTGTTCTTCGCCGTCAACCAGGGCATGAATATGTACGAGCAGTCCGGCATCAAGCGCGGACTCGCCGCCTTCCACGCCGGCGACTACGCCGCCGCCGCGCGTATCCTGGAACCGCCGTCCGATCGCGGCGAGGCCGAAGCGCAGTATTTCCTCGGAATCATTCACCGCGACGGGCTTGATACCGAAGCCGATCCCGCCGCCGCCGCGCGACTCTTCCGCGCCGCCGCCGCCGAAGGACACGAAAACGCCGCCTACAGTCTCGGGCTGCTTTTCAAGGAAGGCGAGGGCGTCGCGCAGAACTACCAGGAGGCCGCGAAACTCTTCTATCAGGCGTCTCATGCCGGCAAGCACGCCGAGGCGCTGTATCATCTGGCGCTGCTGCACGAAAAAGGGCGCGGCGTGAAGCGCGACCGCGAATTCGCGCTGCAGTTGCATGGCGAGGCGGCGGCGTTGAGTTATCCGCAGGCGCATTTCCGGCTGGGGGAGATTTACGAGAAGGGGCTGCTGCGGGTGGAGCGTGATTTTCGAATCGCGTATGCGTGGTACAGCATGTCTTCGTCTTCGGGGTATGAGCGTGCGACGGAGGCGGCGGAGAATCTGGAGGGGCGGCTGTCGCGCGAGGATCTGGAGTGGGCGCAGAACTTTGTGAACGACTGCGAGCAGCGCGGCTACAAAGAGTGCGGATGACCTAGCCCCCGACGACCTGCATTTGGCATTAGTGGGAGTTTGACTAAGACATTCACAATGTCTGCTCAAGCGAGCCGCACCCGCTGATGCCCGCAGGCGCTGCCTGCAAAAAATTAAAATTAAAAGAATTAATTTAATCATTTTGACCCCATTAATTGTCTAACTAGTAACAGAACAAATCTCTTTTTAACACATTAATTGTCTATTATTTAATTGACACCATTAATTGTCTAAGTTAATAAGAGAAGAATTTGTTTAATTGACACCGTTATTGTCGTCCATTCATTAATAGTCCAATTAATTTTTTAATTTTTTTTTGCGGGCTAGCCCGCACCCATTAGTTGGCATCGCTCGCTTGAGCCAGCATCGTGAATGTCTTAGTCAAACTCCCACTAATGCCAGAGGCCGCACTACGGAGAGTCCCGTGGGAGCAAGCCTTTCCACCAGTGAGAGCGGACTTTGCACTAGCCGTGAAAGACGCTCCTGCTGGCGACACCAACTTATGCCTGCGGGCGCCGCCCGCTTTTTTTGCGGGCTAGCCCGCACCCATCTGCTGGCATCGCTCGCTTGAGCCGGCATCGTGACTGTCTAAGTCAAAGTCTTACTAATGCCAGGGGCGGTGCGCCGATTTTAATTGACCCCTTAAATTGTCTATTTAATTTAATTTTATTTTTTTGCAGGCAGCGCCTGCGGGCATTAGTTGGCATCGCTTGCTTGAGCCGGCATCGTGAATGTCTTAGTCAAAGTCTTACTAATGCCAAGGGCGGTGCGCCGATTTTAATTGACACCATTAATTGTCTATTTAATTTTAATTTTTTTTGCAGGCAGCGCCTGCGGGCATTAGTTGGCATCGCTTGCTTGAGCCAGCATCGTGACTGTCTAAGTCAAAGTCTTACTAATGCCAAATGCTGAACGCCGATTTAACTGGCGGCGCGCGGGTCGTTCGCGCTATCCCCGCAAAGCAACGCGCTGTGACGCAGGAAAAGATGAACCCTGAGCATGCCCGTTCTGAAAAAACCGCTCCAGCGAAGTCAGCAGACGCTCCGCCGCCTCGTCAGGACGACGCGCTCTCGTCAACGGACGACCAATAACCAGATAGTCCGCACCCGCGCTCAACGCCTCCTCAGGAGTCATCGCGCGCTTGTGATCATCAGTCGCATCCCGCTCCGGACGTATGCCGGGCGTGAACAACTTCAAATCATCGCCAAACTCCTCGCGCAACGCCCCCACATCACGCGGCGCCGACACAACCCCGTCCAGTCCCGCGCGCAACGCCAGATCTCCAAGCCGCAGAACCTGCTCCCGCACCTCGGAATCCTGTCCGACCATCGCCAGATCCTCCGCCGACAACGAAGTCAAAACCGTAACCGCGATAATCATCGGACGCGGAATCCCCGTATCCGCTTCATGATCCCGCGCCGCCTCCGTCGCAGCCCTGAGCATCTCATAGCCGCCGGACGCATGCACCGTGATCACACGCGGACGATAGCAAAATAAACGCCGCACGGAACACGCCACCGTGTTCGGTATGTCGTGCAACTTTAAATCCAGAAATCGCTGAACACCCTTAAATGAATCCACAACAAGACCAGAATCGCGTCCCGTCAAAAAAGCCGGACCCAGTTTGACCCCGCCCACATACGGCAGCAACCGCGACCGCAAATCTTCCAGACGATCTTCAGAAGTGTCGTCAATCGCCGCGTAAATTCGTTCCCGAATCTGTTCCCGCAGACCGGCGCCGTCAGACACATTCTCGTGTCTCCCCGGCGAAACCCCGTTCCCGATCCGTCCGCGACCGGGCGAAGATGCCGCGCCATTTTCGCGAATCGGCTCAGCCTGCTGTCTCATCCTCAAACCCGCCTCCGTTCAGAGCCTTACATACAGCGCAAGGCAGCCTTCCACCACCCTCGTCCAGAGGGGAATTTACTCAACCACATACTTGACCTCGCGCCCGGTTTTGTCAAATCCGCAATTGGGGATACCCGCTCGGCCCCGGCGGCTACTCCAGAGACTTCAACAAACGGCGCGCGGCGGCGGCAGGGTCGCTCGCCTCCGTCAGAGGGCGGCCGATAACCAGAAAATCGGCGCCCGCCGACAAAGCCTCCGCAGGAGTCGTCGTTCGCTTGTGATCATCAGCCGAGCCCGTCCTGGAGCGAAGACCGGATGTGAACAGCATCAGACGCCGTCCGAATTTTTCCCGCAAAGCGCCGACATCGCGCGGCGCCGCCATGACTCCGTCCAGCCCCGCGCGCCATGCAAGTTCTCCGAGACGCAAAACCTGATCCCGCACCTCGGACTTCACACCCGTCGCCGACAAATCCTCGGCCGACAGCGAAGTCAAAACCGTGGTCGCAATAACCGACGGGCGCGGAATCCCCGTCATCACCGCATGATCCTGCGCCGCCGAAGCCGCCGCCTTCAACATGTCATAACCGCCGGACGCGTGAACCGTTATCACATGCGGATGATACCGGAACAACCGCCGCACCGAACGCTCAACCATGTTCGGTATGTCATGCAACTTCAAATCCAGAAGCAGCGGAACCTCCCCGAAAATCTCGCGCACCAGATCAGGACCATGACCTATCAGAAAAGACGGGCCCAGACTGAACCCGCCCACATACGGCAGCAACTGCGACTGCAAATGCGCCACCCGCGGAATAGAAGTCTCGTCAATCGCCACATACACACGCGCCTGAGACTCCAGCGCGGTCGCCGCCGCCGAACCCTTCTTCGCCCCGCGCCGCGAGCGTCCGTCGCTCCGTCGTCTCGCGCGCGCCCGCGAACCCGGCGCCTTCGCCGAACCCTTGACCGCGACCTTTCCCGCGCCCCTGACAGCGCCCTTGTCCGCCAATTTCGCGGCGCCTTTAACAGCGCCCTTGACAACAGGCTTTTTCACCTTCGCTCCGCTAGAAACCTTCGGCGACATACAGCAACTCCTCTCCTCTCTGATGACGGCGAACCTGCGCCACAACATACTCGGACGCCGTGCGCGGATTCGTCAGTCCCGCAATGTGCGGCGTCACAATCACACGCGGATGATCCCAGAAACGACTCTCCGCGGGCAACGGCTCCTCATCATAGACATCAAGCACCGCGCTCGCAATATGTCCGCAATTCAACGCCGACAGCAGAGCAGGCTCGTCTATCAAAGTGCCGCGTCCGACATTGACAACACTCGCGCCGCGCGGCATCTGCACCAGGCGTCCGACATCCAGAATGTGACGCGTGCCGGGAGCGTTCGGCAAAACCAGCACAAGAATGTCGCTCTCCGCGAATACCACATCAAGTCCGACAGGACCCTGCAGCGCCAGAACTCCGTCAATCTCGCGCGGAGTGCGAGACCAGCCCGTCACCGGAAAACCAAGGTCGCGCAACTTCTCCGAAATCGCCATGCCTATCGGCCCCATGCCAAGCACACCAACACGCCGATCCGCCGCCACCATGAAATTCTCATGCTGCACCCACTCGCGGCGGCGCTGCTGATCCAGATACATCGGCAACTCCCGATGCGCCATCAAAACAGACATCACCGCATGTTCCGCGACCTTCTGCGTCAGAGTCGGCTCAACCATCCGCACCACCTTCACGCCGGACGGAAAAGCAGAGTCGCCGTGAAGATGATCCGTGCCGGCGCCCATGGAAATCACAAGTTCCAAGTTCGGAAAGCCCGCAAGCACTCCCTCAGGCGGCGCCCAGACCAAAGCCCAGCGCACCGCGGCGGCGTCGCCGTCGCCGACCTCGTCAGGCCAGACGCGAAACGGAATGTCAGGCGCCAAACGCGACAAGTGTTCGCGCCAGGTCTCGCCGTATTCCGCCTCCTGCGAGTAGGGGTCGGCGAGATAAAGAAGCGTGTCGGGCGTGTCGTTCATGGTCGGCGTGTCTCCCTAAAGAGCGGCGGCGAGAAGTTTGCGCGTGTAGGCGTCGCGCGGATTGTCAAAAATCTCGGCGCACGACCCGCGCTCCACAACCTCGCCGCCGCGCAGCACAAGCAGATCATGCGCTATCGCGCGCACAGTCTCAAGGTCGTGACTGATGAAAATGTAGGCAAGACCGCGCTCCTCCTGAAGCCGCACAAGCAGTTCAAGAATGCGGATCGTCACCGATTTGTCAAGCGCGCTCGTCGGCTCGTCAAGAATGAGAACGCGCGGCTCAAGCACGAGCGCGCGCGCGACCGCGATGCGCTGGCGCTGTCCGCCGGAAAAGCTGTGCGGCCAACGGCGGCGCGCGGCGGGATCAATGCCGACCGTCTCAAGCGCGGCGACGATGCGCTCCTCGCGGGCGTCGTGCGAGAGGTCGGGTTCGTGGAAGGCGAGGCCCTCGCCGATGATTTCTCCCGCCGTCATGCGCGGCGACAAGGACGCCCAGGGATCCTGGAAGACAAGTTGAATGCGGCGGCGCAAGGGACGGAACTCGGCCGCAGAAAGGAGGGAGGCTTCTTGTCCGAGGAGGGAGATGCGTCCTGTATGCGGGACGAGGCGCAATAAAGCGAGCGCGATTGACGATTTGCCGCTGCCGGATTCGCCGACAATGCCGAGCGAGCGGCCGGGCGCGAGTGAAAATGTCGCGCCGGTGACGGCGGGAACTTCGCCGCGCTGGCGTTTTAAGAGTCCGCCGAGTATCGGGTAATGCACGGACAAGTTGTTAACCTCAAGCACGGGCTGCTTGTCGTCGTCACCGTCGCCGTCACCGTCGCTGTCACCGTCGCTGTCACCGGTGGCGGCGGGGGTCGGCATTCTCGCGTGGATGAGGCGGCGCGAATACGGATGGCGCGGATTTTTCAGCACCTGTTCTTTTGTCCCGATCTCCAGGAGTTTGCCGTGGCGCATGACGGCGACGCGGTCGGCCATCGCGCGGACGATGCCGAGGTCGTGCGTGATGAGCAGCAGCGCGAGGCCGCTTTCGTTCTGAATCTTTTTGAGGAGCGCGAGGATTTCCGCCTGGACGGTGACATCAAGCGCGTTGGTGGGTTCGTCGGCGATGAGGACTTTCGGGTTGCCGGCGAGCGCCATCGCGATCATGACGCGCTGCTGCTGTCCGCCGGAGAGTTCGTGGGGCCAGGCGAGGATGCGCCGTTCGGGGTCGGGCAGGGCGACGCGGCGCAGCAGATCAAGCGCCTGTTCGCGGCGCAGTTTTTTATCTTTGGGGCCGCCTGCCTGGGTGATGGCGTCTTCCACCTGGCGCACGACTTTGTGGAGCGGGTTGAGGGAGGAGGCGACTTCCTGGAAGATGACGGAGCAGTCGGCGGCGCGGAGGCGGCGGAGGTCGGCGGGGGGGCTGTTGAGGAGATTTTTATTTTGCCAGAGGATTTTACTGTCGGGGGAGTAGCGGGCGGTATGCGCGAGGAGGGCGGGGATGGAGAGGCCGAGGCTGGATTTTCCGGCGCCGGATTCGCCGACGACGGCGAGGGTTTCGCCGTAGTTAAGATTAAGACTGACATTAGCGAGGGCGATGTGAGGTTCAGAGTCCCCCGGATATGAGACGGAGAGGTTGCGGATTTTGACGACGGCTTCACCGTCACCGTCACTGTCCTTGTTGTCAGTGTTGTTGTGGACAATAAAAGAGGCGCTGTTATTGTCATCGTTATCGTCAACGGAAACGGCGGCGCCTTTTTTGGCGTCGTTATCGGGGACAATAACGGCGGCGCCATCATTGTCATCGTCCTTGTCGACAGAAACGGCGCCTTCATTGTCGCCGTTAACATCGTTAACATCGCCGAAAGCATCCTCGGCCGCAGCCTGTCCCGCGAAAATCTTGCGCGGGTCAAAAACATCACGCACAGCCTCCCCCAGAAAAATCAAAATCGTCAGCAAAAACGCAAGCGCGAAAAATCCCGTAAGGACTATCCACGGCGCCTGCAAATTGTTGCGACCCTGCAAAAGCAGTTCCCCGAGACTCGCCGAGCCGGGCGGGAGTCCGATGCCGAGAAAGTCCAGCGCCGTCAAAATCGTCACCGATCCCGCAAGCGTGAACGGCAGCAATGTCAGCGTCGCCACCATCGCGTTCGGCATCACATGTCGCACCAGCACCACGCGCTGCGGCAAGCCCAACGCCCGCGCCGCACGCACATAATCAAAATTGCGCGCGCGTAAAACCTCGGCGCGAACCAGCGAAGTGAAACCTATCCAGCTGAACAACAGCAGAATCACCAGCAGCCACCAGAAATTCGGCTCAAAAATACTCGCCAGAATTATCAGAATATACAACTGCGGAACACCGCTCCAAATCTCAATGAAACGCTGGCCGAACAAGTCAACCTTGCCGCCGCGAAAACCCTGAAACGCGCCGATACTCACTCCGATCATCGCCGAAAAAAGCGTCACCGTGAAACCAAAAATCACCGAAATGCGAAGTCCGTAAATCAAACGCGCCAGAATGTCACGCGCCTGATCATCCGTGCCAAGCAGATGACGCGAGTCCGGACGAGTCGGCGCAGGCGAAGCAAGGTCAAAGTCAATCGTGCGGTAATGCCACGGATTCGGCGCCGCGACAATAAAGCCGCGTTCCTCAATGAGCGCGCGAATCTCAGGGTCTTTGTAGTCCGCCTCGGTCGGCAGAAAACCGCCGAACTCCGTCTCAGGATAGGCGGCGAAAAGCGGGTAGTAGTTTTGTCCGTCATAACGGACGAAAATCGGCTTGTCGTTGCTCCAGACCTCGGCGACAAGAGAAGCCAGAAAAATGAAAAGAAAAATCCACAGCGACCACCAGCCGCGCCGATGTCGCCGAAAGCGTCGCAAACGCACCCGCGCAAGCGGCGATAAACGCGGAAGACGAAACAAGCCGGGCATTTTAATAACTGAAGTCCATCAGACGGCCCAGAATAACAACGCGGCGGCTCTCGCCGTCACCGTCGCCGCCAGTGTTGAACAAATCCGCAAGCGCGCGCGCTATCGGATCGCCCTCAATGTCTCCGCTGTCATCATCAGAATTGACAAAGCGAATCAAAAACATCACCGCGCGCGTCGCGCCGCCGTCAAAAACTTTGTCGCCCTTGACAGGTCCGTCAGGATTGACAACGCGGATGACCACCACACGGCAGTCCTCGCCCTCGCCGTCAACACTGAAACGGCCGGTCAAAGACGCGGAGAACGAAACCGTCATATGTCGCGTGACTCAAAATCAATGCGCGGATCAACCCATGTATAAGTCAAGTCCGCGATGATGCCGAGCAGCAGACCAATCAAAGTGAAAACATACAGACTGCCCAGAACAATCGGATAATCACGCTGAAACGCCGCCTCAAAACCGAGCAAGCCGAGTCCGTCAAGCGAAAACAAAGTCTCAATCAAAACCGAACCCGTGAACAGCAAAGAGATGAGCGTCGCCGGAAAACCCGCGATCACTATCAGCATCGCGTTGCGAAACACATGTCCGTACAAAACCCGTCGCTCCGACAAACCGCGCGCCCGCGCCGTGACCACATACTGACGGCGTATCTGATCCAGAAAACTGTTCTTCGTCAGCAAAGTCAAACCCGCGAAACCGCCGATGGAAAGCGAAATCACCGGCAGAATAATATGATGCAGATAATCCAGCGCCTTGCCCGCCGCGCTCAAGTCGTCAAAATTGTCGGAAGTCAAACCGCGAATCGGAAACCACGAGACAAACTGCCCCGACGCGAAGACCACAATCAGCAGAAGTCCGAGCAGAAAACCCGGAATCGCATACGCGACATTAATAATGATAGATGTGGAAAGGTCAAAACGAGTGCCGTCACGCACCGCCTTCGCAATGCCAAGCGGAATACACACAAGATAAATGATGAGCGTCGACCAGAGTCCCAGGGAAATTGAGACGGGAAGTTTCTCAATGATCAAATCAACGACAGGACGATTGCGAAAAAAGGAATCCCCGAAGTCAAACTTAAGATAGTTCACAAGCGTGCGCGCGAAACGCTGATGCAACGGCAAGTCCAGGCCGAAACGCCGCTCCAACTCCGCCAGAAACTCAGGCGGCAAGCCCTGCGCGCCGCGATAACGTCCCGCCGCGGCGCCTTCACCGCCGCCGCCGGCGATATCAACGCCCGCGCCTCCCGACAAATCCTCAAGCACATCCGCGCCGCCGCCGCCGCCCGTGACGCGTCCGACGATGCCGCCCTGAATGCCCTCAAGCCGCGAAATGTACTGCTCAACCGGACCGCCAGGCAAAAACTGCAGCACCGCGAAATTTATCAGAAAAATCAAAAATAAAGTCGGCACAACCAGAAACAGCCGCCGCACAAGATAAATCGCCATGACGCCAGCCCCTACGGACGCTCAAAACCCGCGGCGGCAAGCGCGGCGTCTTTTTCAGCGTCATACCACCAGAACGCCGTCACGGGGCCGTCCTCGGGAGTCAGCGCGGGACGGCTGAAACGATTCCACCACAACAGCCGCGTGTTCGGAACATACCACTGCGGAATCACATACCAGCCCCATAACAAAACGCGGTCAAGCGCGCGCGTCGCCTGCACCAGCGACTCGCGGTCGCTCGCCGAAATCACACGCTGAATCAAATCGTCAATCACAGGGTCGCTCACTCCCGCCAGGTTGCGCGACGCCGGCGTCGCCGCCGCCTCGGAACCCCAGAACTCAAGTTGCTCGTTGCCGGGCGACTCGCTTTGTCCCCAGGAGCCGACAATCATGTCAAAGTCGTACTCGTCGCGGCGGCGGATATACTGCGACACATCCACAAGACGCACGGACGCGCGGATGCCGAGGCGCTCCAAATTCTGCGTGAAGGGCAGCACGAGACGCTCGAAGTCGCTCTGCACTATCAAAACCTCAAACTCAAACGGCTCGCCGTCACCGTTCACAAGCCGCGTCTCGCCGCCGATGTCGCGCACCTGCCAGCCCGCCTGCGCCAGAAGGTCAAGCGCGTCGCGGAGTTGCTCGCGGAGGCGTCCGCTGCCGTCGGTCACGGGAAGCGTGAAGGGCTGCGTGAAAAGTTCGGGCGGGAGCGCGTCCTCATGCTCGCGGAGAATGCGAAGTTCCTCGCCCGCGGGAAGGTCGCGCGAGCCGAGTTCGCTGTTGTTCCAGTAACTCGTCGCGCGGCGGTAAGAATTAAAGAGAAGCGTGCGGTTCGTCCACTCAAAATCAAACGCGAAGGCAAGCGCGCGGCGCACACGAATGTCAGAAAAAATGTCACGGCGCGTGTTAAAAACAAACGCCTGCATCCCGCGCGTGCGCTCGTCGGGAATCTCTTCTTTGACGAGATGCCCGCCGGCGACGGCGTCAATCTCGTAACCCTGCTCCCACGCCTTCGCCTGAATCTCGGTGAGGACATCAATCTGTCCGCCCTTGATGATCTCGCGGAGGAGGTTGAAGTCGCGGAAATACTCGGTGCGGCGAATGTCAAAGTTGTGGCGTCCGCGGTTTTGCGGAAGGTCGCGCGCCCACCAGTCGGCGACACGCTCGCTCTCAACCCAGCGTCCGAGAACAAAATCGCGCACGCGGTACGGACCGCTCACAAGCGGAGGGTCATCGCGCGGTTTGGAAAAATCGTGACCCTCCCAGTCGTGCTTCGCAAGGACGGGAAGTTGTCCCATGATGAGGGGGAGTTCGCGGTTGGTCGCGTCAGCAAAATTAAAACGCACCGCATGCTCGCCGACCTTCTCAGCCTCGGTCACGGCGGCGTAGTAAAAGCGGTAGAAGGGAGCGCCCTCGGAAGTTAACTTCTCAAACGAGAAAATCACATCCTCCGGCGTGACCGGCGCGCCGTCGTGCCAGCGCGCGGCAGGGTCAAGGTGAAAGATTACCCACGAGCGATCGTCAGGCCACTCAACTTCGCGCGCGAGACCGGCGTAGGCGGTGAAGGGTTCGTCCTCGCCGGAGGCGAGGAGAGTCTCAAAGCCGGCGCTGATGCCGTCGCCGTCGGAGATGAACGGGTTGAAATTGTCAAAGGTGCCGACGGTGCCGGTGCGGATGGCGCCTCCTTTGGGGGCGGCGGGGTTGGCGTAGGGGAGGGCGGCGATGTCGGCGCCGTACTTGGGGCTGCCGTGCATGGCGATGGCGTGGGCGCGGCTGGACTGCTGGGCGTCGGCGGGCGCGGCGGCGAGGGTGAGGATGAGGGCGACGGTGATGGCGAGGATTTTCATAGTGTATTCGGGGGTTTGGGTGTGTTTTGGCAAGCATAGCCGAATCGCTACTTTTCGGCGAATCTCTTTAATTAAGAGACAGACGAAGCACGATATTTGGCATTAGTAAGACTTAAATTCAGACATTCACGATGCTGGCTCAAGCGAGCGATGCCAGCAGATGGGTGCGGGCTAGCCCGCAAAAATTAAAATAAAAGAATGGGTTTAATTTTATTGACCCCATTAATTGTCTAACTAGTAACAGAACGCATCGCTTTTTAACACATTAATTGTCTATCATTTAATTAATGAAAAACAATTCATTTAATTGACACCGTTATTGTCGTCCATTCATTAATAGTCCAATTAATTTTTTAATTTTTTTTTGCGGGCTAGCCCGCACCCATTAGTTGGCATCGCTCGC
>JALCBB010000002.1:38382-47810 GCA_028066985.1 Alphaproteobacteria bacterium | reverse complement strand
CGCTCGCTTGAGCCGGCATCGTGAATGTCTAAGTCAAACGCCCACTAATGCCAAAAATAACCAAAAATCAGCCAGAATCACAGAAATTCGGGCGCCGTCTATGAAGCCCCCAGGCCAAGCCCTTCCCTCCGTCCGCAATTGACACCACGACCGCCGTCCGTCTAAAATCCAGCGAATCCAATACCCCGAATCCAACCCCCGCAATGCAAACCTCACGCTTCGCCGCCGCCCTCGCGCGCTCCATCGCCTACATCTGGTTCTCCCTCGACCTCATCACCATCTTCACCAGAAATATCATCAGTATCCTCAAACTCCACACCTCGTCCGCTAAACGCGCCCGCCTCAAGCAGCACATCCGCCACATCATCACCGCCACACCCCGACACACGCTCCCCCGGCTCGTCACCACAAAAAACGCCTCGCTCGCCTCAATCATCGCCATCCTCTTCCTCACCGGATTCGCATGGCAGAAAAACGCAAACCTCTGGACACCCCAAAACACAACCGCTCCCCCCATCACCGCCGCCACCCCCGAACCCGAAACTCAACTCGCCGTCCCCGTCTGGCCGCCCTCGCACAGACACCTGGAAACCGAATCCCTCGCCCTCATGGAAGCATGGGAACAAGAACGCGAAATCCGACTCACCCTCAATCGCGGCAACACCCTCTCGCGTCTGCTCCGCGACGCCGGCGTCAACCCCGAACAGAGCGAGGAAATCATCGCCGCCCTCTCCGATGTCTTCAATCCGCGCAAACTTCGCGCCGGACAGACCATCGTCCTCACACCCGTCGCCGGCGACTCCTCCACGCTCAAAAGTCTGCGCTTTGAGCCCGAGCGCAGCCGCCGCATAGAAGTCCGCCGCCTCCCCGACGGCTCGCACCAGGGCGCGCGCATTGACAAAGCCCTCGCCGTCCAGACGCACTGGGCCGAAGGCGAAATTCAGTCCAGCCTCTACCTCTCCGCCGTCAACGCGGGAGTGCCGCTGCCCGTCCTCGCGCGCGCGATTCAGATCTTCAGTTTCTCCGTGGACTTCCAGCGCGACATCCAGCCCGGCGACCGCTTCGCCCTCTTCTTTGAAACCTGGCACGACGAACTCGGACACCAGGTCAGCGCCGGCGACCTCCTCTACGGCGAACTCATTCTGCGCCGCAAAGAACTCTCCGCCTGGGGATACGCCATTCCCCCCGACGAAAGCCTCGAATACTACGACCACGACGGCAACTCCGTGCGCAAAGGACTCATGCGCACCCCCATAGACGGCGCCCGTCTCAGCTCGGGATTCGGCATGCGTCTCCACCCGATCCTCGGATACAACCGCATGCACCGCGGACTGGACTTCGCCGCGCCCACCGGCACTCCCGTCTACGCCGCCGGCAACGGCACCGTGGAACGCGCCGGCAGAAACGGCGGCTACGGAAACTACATCCGCATCCGGCACGGCGGCGGATACAAAACCGCCTACGCGCATCTCAAAGGGTTCGCCAAAGGAATCAAAAAAGGCGCCCGCGTCGCCCAGGGCGATGTCATCGGCTATGTCGGCTCCACCGGACGCTCCACGGGCCCGCACCTGCACTACGAAATCCTCCTCGGCGACGAACAACTTAACCCCTCAACCCTGGACCTGCCGAGCGGACAGGTCCTCGCCGGCGAACGGCTGCAGAACTTCCACAAGGCGCGCGAGGTCACCTTCGCGCGCATCCAGCGCGCGCGCGGCGACGCCCAGATCACCGCGCTCGCGAAATGCTCGCAGCCCCTCCTGCGCTGCAGTCACGAACCCGAGTAGCGGGTGAACTCCCGCGACCCCGCGCGCGACGATTCCGCGCGCAAGCGCGACAATTCCGCGCGCAAGCGCGACGACAGCACAGACCGCGCGCAAAGCCTCATCGGATTCGGCGAGGCGCTTCTCGCCTTCGGATTCTGGGGTGTCTTTCCGATTTATGTCGTTCAACTTGTCGGACTTCCCATCGGCGAAGTTCTGGCGCATCGTGTTTTGTGGTCGGCTGTCACCGCCGCCGCCATTCTCGCCTCGCGCCGTCAGTTGCGCGGACTTGTCGTCGCGCTCGCGAATCCGCGGCTTTTTCTCGTCACCGCCGTCAACGCCGCGCTGCTGACGGTCAACTGGCTCGTTTTTCTTCACGCCAACTTCAACAGCGCCGTCCTGGAAATTTCGCTCGGCTACTACAGCATGCCGCTTGTCATGTCGTTTCTCGGATTTCTTTTCGCGCGCGAAAAAATTTCCGCGCCTGAGATTGTCGCGCTCGCGGTTTCGGCGCTCGGCGTCGGCGCCCTCGCCGTCTCCGAAGGACGGCTGCCGTGGATTTCAATCTCGCTCGCGACCACCTTCGCCGTCTACGGAATGATTCACAAGCGCATCGTGCATCGTCCGCTTGAGGGACTCTGCAGCGAAATGCTCGTCGCCCTGCCGCTCGCCCTCGCCTGGATTCTCGCCCTGCATCTCTCCGACACCGCGAACTTCGCGCAGCCCGGACACGCCCGCGACTCGTGGTTCATCTTCGGACTCGGAATCACCTCCATCGCGCCGCTCGTCTTTTTTCACCGCGCCGCCAGAAAACTGCGCTACATCACGCTCGGCTTCATGAGTTATATCGGGCCGAGCGTGCAGTTTGTCCTCGCCATCACTTTTTTCGCCGAGCCTTTCACGCCCGTCAGGTTCTTCACCTTCGCGTGTATCTGGATCGCCCTCGCCATCTTTTCATACGGAAATCTGAGACATTCCGCGCATCCTCTGCCGCGGTAGCGGGCGGCGCCCGCGGGCATCAGTTGGTGCCGCTCGCTTGAGCCGGCATCGTGAATGTCTTAGTCAAACTCTCACTAATGCCGGAGGCCGCCCTTCGTTGTCCCTGTACTGTCACCGTCGCCGTCCCTGCGAATATCGGCGGCTTGCCTGGACGCGGCGGGCGTGATACAAAAGAGCATCGTCACCCTCGCAAGGGAGGAAAGAAAATGGCAAAACACGGACACTTCCACTGGAACGAACTCATGTCCTGGGACGCCGAAAAGGCGAAGCAGTTCTACAGCGCCGTCCTCGGATGGCAGTTTGAGTCCATGCCGGGGCCGGGCGACGAGCCCTACTACATCGCCACGGACAAAAAGAGAAACTTCATCGGCGGGATCCTCTCGCTCACCGAGGAGCATCAGGGTGTTCCCGAGTCCTGGTTCGCGTATATCGCCGTTGACGATGTGGACGCGCGCTGCGGCAGGTTTGAGGCTGGCGGCGGGAGTGTTCTGCGTCCGCCGGTGGATGTGCAGAATATCGGGCGCATCGCGATTGTCCGCGACGGCAACGGCGCCGCGCTCGGTCTGATCACGCCCGCCAATCCCGACACCGCGAAGCATAGGTCGGTGCCGAGCGGATTTTTCTCCTGGAACGAACTGATGTCGTGGGACGCGGAGAAGGCGCGGAAATTCTACGCCGACGCCATCGGATGGGAACTTGAAGCGATGCCGGCGGGTGTCGGCGGCGGCGTTTACTATGTCGCCAGAAGCGCGGACGCGCCCGCGGCCGGAATCTTCGCGTGTTCTAAAGACGAGCATGAGGGGGTGCCTGAGTCCTGGTTCGCGTATGTCAAGGTTGACGATGTGGACGCGAGTTGCGGCGCGGTTAAGGAGGCGGGCGGCGCGGTTTTGCGTTCGGCGGAGGACATCGGCGAGTTTGGTCGTTTCGCGGTTATCGGTGATGCGGGCGGCGCGGCGCTTGGTTTGCTTACTCCGAGCGGCGGTTCGTGATGGCGGCGGACGGCGGCGGCGACGCGTTGAAGACCGAGGTTGAGGCGGCGGCGTTTCGGCGTCTTGTGGAGCATTTACGCGAGCGGAGCGATGTTCAGAACATTGATCTGATGAATCTGGGGGGTTTTTGCCGGAATTGTCTTTCGCGGTGGTATCAGGAGGCGGCGCGGGAGCGTGGTGTGGAGGTTGGCAAGGAGGAGGCGCGCGAGGTTGTGTACGGGATGTCCTATTCGGAGTGGAAGGAGCGGTATCAGACGGAGGCGACTCCGGAGCAGCGCGAGAAGTGGGAGGCATCTCACAAGAATTAATTAAGGAGACAAACGAAGTGCCATGCCTGGCGTTAGTGGGAGTCTGACTAAGACATTCACAGCGTTGGCTCAAGCGAGCGATGCCAGCAGACGGGTGCGGGCTAGCCCGCAAAAAAATAAAATTAAAAAAGAAATTAATTTATTTAATTGACACCATTAATTGTCAATTAATAATAAGAAAACAATTTATTTAATTGACCCCTTAAATAGTCCAATTATTTTTTTAATTTTTTTTGCGGGCTAGCCCGCACCCATCAGTTGGTGCGGTTCGCTTGAGCGGCTATTGTGAATGTCTTAGTCAAACGCTCACTAATGCCAAGTGCCTGACGCCGATTTAATTGACCCCTTAAATAGTCAAATTAATTTTTAATTTAATTTTTTTTGCAGGCAGCGCCTGCGGGCATCAGTTGGTGCTGCTTGCTTGAGCCAACATCGTGAATGTCTCAGTTAAACTCCCACTAATGCCGAAGATCGTTCTTCGTCTGTCTCAGAAACTGAACTGTTCGCGCAAAAGGCGCTCCGACAACTGCTCCTCAGGGTCAAACAGCAAAGGCACGGACACATCACGATCCTCCCGCACCTCAATGCTCCGCACACCCTCAAAATCATGAAAGTCCGCCGTCGCCCCCGCCGGACGCCGCTCCGGATCCAAAACCTCAAGCCGTATACACGCACGGCTCGGCAACAACGCGCTCCGCCACCGCCGCGGCCGATACGGAGACACCGGCGTCAACGCCAGCAGTCCGCAACCAAGCGGCAATATCGGCCCATACGCCGAATAGTTGTAACCCGAACTCCCCGTCGGCGTCGCCACCATCACGCCGTCGCAGATCAGCTCCTCAAGACGAACCACATCGTCAACCCATATCCGTATATGCGTGGAAAAATGTATCCGCCGAAACACCGTCACCTCATTAAACGCGTGAGACTCGCTCACACCGCCGCGCACATCCTCCGCGCGCATCCGCAAAGGATTGATCCGCAAAGCCCGCGCCGCGCCCACACGCTCGCGCAAACCCTCCTCACGATACGGATTCATCAGAAAACCGACCTTCCCGCAATTCATCCCGAATATCGGACGCGACACACCCCCGCGCTCATGCAACGCCCGCAACATCGTTCCGTCGCCGCCCAGCGCGACAACCGCCTCCGCCTCGGCCGCGTCCGCGTCGCCGTACAAATCAACAAGCCGCCGCCGCGCCTCCTGCGCGCGCGGAGCCTCCGAAGCATAAAAATGCAGCCGTTCCGGCAATTTCGTCATTCCGCAATACTAGCACCCGCGACACATACACGCATCACCGTCACAACAGCCCCGCCTCGCGCAAAACACGCCGCATCTCCAGCGACATCCCCGCCTCCTCTCGCGCCCGTCCCGCGACAAGATCCGCAGGAGCATCCTCATCGCGTAAATACCTCCACCCCTGAAACGCGCGGCGCGGCGCCAGTTCCGTCCGCACCAGTTCGCAGTCATACACAAAACGAACCGCGCGAACACCGTCATCACGCCGCACCGGACGCAACGCCACCAGACGCTGACGCGCCTGAATAAAACCCTGAATCACCCAGTAAATAGAACCGCCGTCCAATAACTCGTCGGCGCGGCGCGGCATCATCCGCGTTCCATGCCAGCACTCGCCGTCAGACAGAAAACGGCGCCGCTGCCACTCCCCTAAACTCTCAACCGACTCGCTGCCGACCGAAAGTTTAATCAAATGCAGAAAACCACTCACAGAAAAACCACGCTCGCCAGTCCAAGCAATACGAAAAAACCGGCGATGTCCGTCGCCGTCGTCACGAACACACTCGCCGACACCGCCGGATCCGCGCCGATCCGCTGAAGCACTATCGGCACAAGTCCGCCCGCCAGACCGGCGACAAAAAGATTCGCCACCATCGCCACTCCCACAACCAGACCGAGACGCGGCTCGTCAAACCAGAACCCCGCGAGTCCGCCCGCCAGCACCGCCATCACGACGCCGTTGGCGAAACTTATCAGAATCTCGCGGCGCAGGAAGCGTCCGTGCTGACCGCGCTCCAGGGTCTCGGTCGCGAGTCCGCGCACCGCGACCGCGAGACTCTGCGTCCCCGCATTCCCGCCGATAGACGCCACCACCGGCAATAAAGCCGCCAGCGCCACATAACGCTCTATCGTCCCCGAAAACGCGTCTATCACCGCCGCCGCCAGCAGCACCGTCAGAAAATTCACCGCCAGCCACGGCAGACGCGACCCCATAGAACGCGACAAACCCCCGAACAATCCCGCGTCGCGCAAGCCGACGAGTTTTAATAAGTCCTGCTGCAACTCTTCTTCTATCACCTCAAAGATGTCGTCGGCCGTGACCGCGCCGAGAAGGCGGCCGTCGCCGTCGACCACCGGCGCCGAGACGAGCGCGTAACGCTTGAAGAGATTCGCGACCGCCTCCTGACTCGTGTCGGCGGCGATGGGATGAATCCGCGTCTCGGTCAATTCGGTGAGCGGCGTCGCGCGGCGGTTTTTGAGAATGCGCGAGAGCGGAATCCGTCCGACGGGATGATAGCGCGGGTCCACGACGATCAGTTCGTAAAAATCGGTCGGGAGGTCTTTGCGAAACGAGCGCATCCAGTCGATGGTCTGCCCGACATTCCAGGTCTGCGGCGCGACCGGGACTTCGCTCTGCATGATGCGTCCGGCGGTGCCTTCGGCGAACTGCAGACCGCGGCGGATGTGTCCGCGGGTCGCGGGCGAGAGCCAGACGAAGAGCCGGTCGCGGAAGTCTTCGGCGAGGTCTTCAAAGACGGCGAGGGCGTCGTCGCTGTCCATTTCGGAGAGGGCGCGGGCGACCTTCGCGGCGCCGAGCGTTTCGGCGACTTCCTGGACGAGCGACTCGTCCAGCCAGGCGAGGGCGGCGGCGTTGAACTGCGCGCCCGACTCGCGGAGCAGGACACGGCGCTGATCGTCGTCAAGCGACTGATAGAGTTGCGCGAGTTCGCCGGGGTGCAGCGCGGCGATGTCGGGGAGGCTGTCGGCGCCGCTGTTGTCCGGGGGTGAATTGTCGCTATGCTGTGTCGGCGAGGCTGTCATTTCTTTAATGTATCCGAGGCGGGGATGGAATCAAAATTGACGCGCGGCGGCGGCGTTGAGGTGCGCCGTTCATCGGAGCCTGTCGGCTACGACTTCGCCGTCGCCGTGATGGAGGAGCGGGTCGCGGCGCTTGTTGACGGGCGCGGCGCGGAGTTGCTGTGGCTGCTGGAGCATCCGGCTTTGTATACGGCGGGGAGCAGCGCGCGCGACGAGGAACTGCTGGCGACGGATTTGCCGGTGTATCGTTCGGGGCGCGGCGGACGCTATACTTATCATGGTCCGGGGCAGCGGGTCGGGTATGTTGTGATGGATTTGCGACGGCGCGGCGGTGATGTGCGTCTTTTTGTGCGCGGACTTGAGGACTGGGTGCGCGGCGCGTTGCTGCGGCTGGGTGTGGAGTCTTTCACGCGCGAGGGACGGATCGGACTCTGGGTGGAGGGCGCGGGCGGTATTGAGGAGAAGGTTGCGGCTTTGGGGATACGGGTGCGGCGTGGTGTGGCGTTTCACGGTGTATCGGTGAATGTTGATCCTGATCTGGGACATTTCGGGGGGATTGTGCCGTGCGGGTTGCGCGGTTACGGGGTGACTTCGCTGGCGCGTTTAGGCGCAGTTTGCGAGATGGCTGATGTGGATGCGGCGCTTGAGGCGAGTTTTTTTGAGATATTCGGCACCAATTAATTAAAGAGACAACGAAGCACCGCCCTTGGCATTAGTGGGAGTTTGACTAAGACATTCACGATAGTCGCTCAAGCGAACCGCACCAACTGATGGGTGCGGGCTAGCCCGCAAAAAAATTAAAAATTAATTTGACCATTTAAGGGGTCAATTAAATAAATTGTTCTCTTATTATTAATTGACAATTAATGGTGTCAATTAAATAAATTAATTTCTTTTTAATTTAATTTTTTTGCAGGCAGCGCCTGCGGGCATCAGCGGGTGCGGTTCGCTTGAGCCGACACCTTAAGAGTCTGAAATTCTCGCCCACTAATGCCAAGGGCCGCTCTTCGGCTGTCTCCCAATTAAAGCGCCCGCTAATGCCAGATATCGGGCTTCGGCTGTCCCCGAAATGCGCCGAAAACTGCCAAATTATACCCCTTGACACATACCCCCACACCCCCTACACTCATCACCAGTTCCTCCCTTTCGGGGACGAACCCCCCCGTCCCTGAAATCGTAAACTAAGACAGCGGAAGAGAAGCGCGGACAACGATCCATATCGTCCCAAAACGATCAAATCAACAGGTCCCGCGCAGAAACTTCCAAAAGTTTTTACGCATACAATGTCAGCCCCGTCAGCCCTCCAGGCCGGCAGGGCGGACATGACCCGTTATACCCTCGAGACAAAAGTCTCGAAACACATCGCCTGATGTCAGAAGCAAAGGACAAGCCTCGGCAAATCCCGCGCCAAAACAACAGGCGAAGAACCAAATCAAACTTAAGAGTTTGATCCTGGCTCAGAACGAACGCTGGCGGCAGGCCTAACACATGCAAGTCGAACGCGTCCGCAAGGACGAGTGGCGCACGGGTGAGTAACGCGTGGATACCTACCCCAGAGCGCGGAATAACCCAGGGAAACCTCGGCTAATACCGCATATCACCTCACGAGGGAAAGACTCCCATGTCGCTCCGGGACGGGTCCGCGTCGGATTAGGCAGTTGGTGCAGGTAACGGCTCACCAAACCGACAATCCGTAGCTGGTTCGAGAGGACGACCAGCCACACTGGGACTGAGACACGGCCCAGACTCCTACGGGAGGCAGCAGTGAGGAATCTTGGACAATGGACGAAAGTCTGATCCAGCCATGTCGCGTGAGTGAAGAAGGCCCTAGGGTTGTAAAGCTCTTTCAGCGGGGATGATCATGACAGTACCCGCACAAGAAGCCCCGGCTAACTTCGTGCCAGCAGCCGCGGTAATACGAAGGGGGCTAGCGTTGTTCGGATTTACTGGGCGTAAAGGGCGCGTAGGCGGTCGGCAAAGTGAAGGGTGAAATCCTCGGGCCCAACCCGAGAACCGCCCTCCAAACTCGCCGACTCGAGTCCGGAAAATGACGGCGGAACTCCCAGTGGAGAGGTGGAATTCGTAGAGATTGGGAAGAACACCAGTAGCGAAAGCGGCCGCCAGGTCCGAGACTGACGCTGAGGCGCGAAAGCGTGGGTAGCAAACAGGATTAGATACCCTGGTAGTCCACGCCGTAAACGATGTGTGCCAGCTGTCGGGACGCCTCGCGTCTCGGCGGCGCAGCTAACGCCTTGAGCACACCGCCTGGGGAGTACGGCCGCAAGGCTAAAACTCAAAGGAATTGACGGGGGCC
>JALCBB010000002.1:0-38372 GCA_028066985.1 Alphaproteobacteria bacterium | reverse complement strand
AGGTGCTGCATGGCTGTCGTCAGCTCGTGTCGTGAGATGTTGGGTTAAGTCCCGCAACGAGCGCAACCCCCGTCTTCAGTTGCCAGCGGTTTCGGCCGGGAACTCTGAAGAGACTGTCGGCGTCAAGCCGGAGGAAGGTGGGGATGACGTCAAGTCCGCATGGCCTTTATGGGCTGGGCTACACACGTGCTACAATGGCGGTGACAGTGGGCTGCAATGGAGCAATCCGGAGCCAATCCTCAAAAGCCGTCCCAGTTCGGATTGCGCCCTGCAACTCGGGCGCATGAAGTCGGAATCGCTAGTAATCGCGGATCAGAATGCCGCGGTGAATACGTTCTCGGGCCTTGTACACACCGCCCGTCACACCATGGGAGTTGACTCTACCCGAAGATGGTGCGCGAACCGAGAGGGCGCAGCCAGCCACGGTAGGGCCAGCGACTGGGGTGAAGTCGTAACAAGGTAGCCGTAGGGGAACCTGCGGCTGGATCACCTCCTTTCTAACGAGTCCTGATCATGAGCGTGCCTTTGCGGCGCGTTCCATCGGGGCGACGAAGAAAAGGTTGTTTTGGGGTGTGGGGTCGTTGTCTCCGCGTCTCTTCCGCGTCTTGAAATTTTTTAGTGAGGGTGTTGTCTCTTTTGTCTGGGCCCGTAGCTCAGTTGGTTAGAGCGCGCGCTTGATAAGCGTGAGGTCGGAAGTTCAAGTCTTCCCGGGCCCACCGAGTTTTGCGTGTGTTTGGGGCCGTAGCTCAGCGGGAGAGCGCCTGCTTTGCAAGCAGGGGGTCGTCGGTTCGACTCCGACCGGCTCCAGTGGCGAGCCGCCACGGGCGTAAGTTGGTGTTGTTCGCTTGAGCCGGCGCTGTGAATGTCTGAGTTGAACGCTCACTAATGCCATATGCTGCTCTTCGGAAATTTCCATGGTGCAGTCTCTGGCATTAGTGGGAGATTGACTAAGACATTCACGATGTTGGCTCAAGCGAGCGATATCCGCAGATGGGTGCGGGCTAGCCCGCAAAAAAAATAAAAAATTAATTTGACCACTTAAGGGGTCAATTAAATAAATCGCCCTCTTAATTATTAATTGACTATTAATGATGTCAATTAAATAAATTATTTTCTTTTTAATTTAATTTTTTTTGCAGGCAGCGCCTGCGGGCGTCAGTTGGCGCGGTTCGCTTGAGCCGGCGCCGTGAATGTCTAAGTCGCGCGCTCACTAATGCCGGAGACAGCGCTTCGTTTGTCTTCTGATGAAAGTTTCAAACGAAACCGAATTCGCCGTCAGTCGGCTCCTATGTCCGCTGACGGCCGGCGGCACCGCCGCCCCTGTAAATCGTGAATTGTCTGACCACGCACGGACAGCGTGATGCACCAGTATCCGCATCGCAAGTCCGTGCAAAACCTTGTATGTGTGCGCGAATGCTCCAACAGGAACACCCGCACGCACAAAACAAGCGCCAGCAAGGGCGTTCGGTGAATGCCTTGGCGTCAAGAGGCGACGAAGGACGTAGCACTCTGCGAAAAGCCACGAGTAGGTGAGAGCAACCGCTGATCCGTGGATCTCCCAATGGGGAAACCCGGCCGTATAACGGCCATCGCCTGGCTGAACACATAGGCCAGGCGAAGCGAACCCGGCAAACTGAAACATCTAAGTAGCCGGAGGAAAGGAAATCAACCGAGACTCCGTCAGTAGCGGCGAGCGAACGCGGACCAGTCCAGCCGTCAGACGCGCGAAAACCAGAAGATCCCTGGAACGGGACACCAGAGACGGTGACAGTCCGGTACGGGTAAATCGCGCGCCAGACGCACGAGTAGGGCGGGACACGTGAAATCCTGTCCGAACACGGGGGGACCACCCCCCAAGACTAAGTACTCCTTGACGACCGATAGCGAACCAGTACCGTGAGGGAAAGGTGAAAAGCACCCCGGCAAGGGGAGTGAAACAGAACCTGAAACCGTACGCCTGCAATCAGCGGAAGCCCGCGGCGAAAGCCGGGGTGACCGCGTACCTTTTGTATAATGGGTCAGCGAGTTGATCTTGCGGGCAAGCTTAAGCCAGACGGCGTAGGCGCAGCGAAAGCGAGTCTGAAGAGGGCGTCCAGTCCGCGGGATCAGACCCGAAACCGGGTGATCTAGCCATGGCCAGGTTGAAGGTGGGGTAACACCCACTGAAGGACCGAACCCACTGATGTTGAAATATCAGGGGATGAGCCGTGGCTAGGGGTGAAAGGCCAATCAAACCCGGAGATATCTGGTTCTCCGCGAAAGCTATTTAGGTAGCGCGTCGGACAATATCGCCGCCGGGGGTAGAGCACCGGATGGGCTAGGGGGGCGCGAGCCTTACCAAACCCAACCAAACTCCGAATACCGGCGAGCGCGAATCCGGCAGACAGACGGCGGGTGCTAAGATCCGTCGTCGAGAGGGAAACAACCCAGACCGCCGGCTAAGGTCCCCAAGTTGTGGTTAAGTGGGAAAGGATGTGAGAAGGCCAAGACAGCCAGGAGGTTGGCTTAGAAGCAGCCATCCTTTAAAGAAAGCGTAACAGCTCACTGGTCTAAATCTTAAGCCTTCCCGCGCCGAAAATGTAACGGGTCTCAAACCACACACCGAAGCCGCGGGCGATGTCTCTGTTTATCGGGGGCGTCGCGGTAGCGGAGCGTTCCGTACGCCGATGAAGCGCGACTCGCGAGAGCGCGTCAAGGACACGGAAGCGCGAATGCTGACATGAGTAGCGACCAGGGAGGTGAAAACCCTCCCCGCCGAAAGTCCAAGGGTTCCTGCGCAAGGTCAATCCGCGCAGGGTGAGCCGGCCCCTAAGTCCAGGGCGAAAGCCGCAGACGATGGGAACCGGGTTAACATTCCCGGGCCCGCGGGTGGTGACGGATGATGTACATCGTTCGCGCGCGACGGATCGCGCGGGCGGTCGGATCGTTCCAGGAAACAGCCCCCGCACAGGACCGTACCCCAAACCGACACAGGTGGACAGGTAGAGCATACCAAGGCGCTTGAGAGAACCATGCTGAAGGAACTCGGCAACTTGCCTCCGTAACTTCGGGAGAAGGAGGCCCCGCCGGCGGGCAACCGCGGGCGGGGGGCACAAGCCAGGGAGTGGCGACTGTTTATCAAAAACACAGGACTCTGCCAAGCCGATCAAGGCGACGTATAGGGTCTGACGCCTGCCCGGTGCCGGAAGGTCAAGAGGAGGAGTGCAAGCTCCGAATCGAAGCCCCGGTAAACGGCGGCCGTAACTATAACGGTCCTAAGGTAGCGAAATTCCTTGTCGGGTAAATTCCGACCTGCACGAATGGCGTAACGACCGCTTCGGTGTCTCCAGCGTGGACTCAGCGAAATTGAATTCTCCGTGAAGATGCGGAGTACCCGCGGTTAGACGGAAAGACCCTATGCACCTTTACTGCAGCTTTGCATTGACGTCAGAGCCGGTCTGTGCAGGATAGGCGGGAGACTTCGAAGTCCGGGCGCCAGCCCGGGCGGAGTCGTCCTTGAGATACCGCCCTGACCTGTTCTGGCGCCTAACCCGCGACCGTGAATCCGGCGCGGGGACCCTGCATGGCGGGTAGTTTGACTGGGGCGGTCGCCTCCCAAAAAGTAACGGAGGCGCGCGACGGTGGGCTCAGGCTGGTCGGAAACCAGCCGCCGAGCGCAATGGCACAAGCCCGCCTGACTGCGAGATCGACGGATCGAGCAGAGACGAAAGTCGGCCATAGTGATCCGGTGGTTCCATGTGGACGGGCCATCGCTAAACGGATAAAAGGTACGCTAGGGATAACAGGCTAATCTCCCCCAAGAGTCCTCATCGACGGGGAGGTTTGGCACCTCGATGTCGACTCATCGCATCCTGGGGCTGGAGAAGGTCCCAAGGGTATGGCTGTTCGCCATTTAAAGCGGTACGCGAGTTGGGTTCAGAACGTCGTGAGACAGTTTGGTCCCTATCTGCCGTGGGCGTTTGGATACTTGAAAGGGTCTGTTCCCAGTACGAGAGGACCGGAATGGACATGCCTCTGGTGTGCCGGTTGTGGCGCCAGCCGCACCGCCGGGTAGCTATGCATGGACGGGATAACCGCTGAAAGCATCTAAGCGGGAAGCCTTCCTTGAGACGAGGTATCCTTTGAGAGCCGTTGAAGACGACGACGTTGATAGGCCGGATGTGGAAGCGCGGCGACGTGTGAAGCTGACCGGTACTAATTGCTCGAGGCTTTGTTTTGTGCGTGCAGGTTTTCCTGTGGTTGTTTTTGTGTCGCTGTGTTTTTTTGCGGCGAGTGTTTATGTGGTCCGGTGATCATGGCGAGGGATCAGCACGCGAAACCATTCCGAACTCGATTTGTGAAAGCCCTTAGCGCCGATGGTACTTCGTCTGAAGGCGTGGGAGAGTAGGTCGTCGCCGGGCTTCGTAAGCGCTTGTTTGTTTGTGACGCGGTGTGGTGGTCGGACAATTCATTGTGATGAGGTTATTGGTCGCGGGGTGGAGCAGCATGGTAGCTCGTCAGGCTCATAACCTGAAGGTCGCGGGTTCAAATCCCGCCCCCGCAACTTTTTTAATTAAGAGACGGACGAAGAACGGCCCCTGGCATTAGTGGGAGTTTGACTAAGACATTCACGATGCTGGCTCAAGCGAACTGTACCAGCAGATGGCTGGCGGCACTGCCGCCAAAAAATAATTGACTATTAATGGACAGGCGACAATCACGGTGTCAATTAAATCGGCGTGCTGTCTCTGGCATTAGTGGGCGTTGGACTAAGACATTCACGATGTTCGCTCAAGCGAACCGCACCAACTTAAGCCCGCAGGCGCTGCCTGCAAAAAAATAAATTAAAGATTAATTGACTATTTAAGGGGTCAAATTAAATAAATTCTTCTCTTGTTAACATAGACAAATAATGGGGTGATAATTATTAAATTTAATTCTTTTTATTTTTAATTTTTTTTGCGGGCTAGCCCGCACCCATCTGCTGGCATCGCTTGCTTGAGCGGCTATCGTGAATGTCTTAGTCAATCTCCCACTAATGCCAGAGATTGGTTCTTCGGGGGGGTTGCTAATTCTTCGGGCGGTGTGCTACAATGCAAATGATTGTGGCGAGTGCGCCAAATCAGCGCAAATCCGCCGAATCCCCGCGGGCCGGGATCTTGTCTGTCGCGTGCAGGGCACGTCAGCGCGACACAGCAGGAGACCCGACATGTCCGAACTCCCAGAAAATATCGCCGGCACCGACGGATTTGAATTCGTTGAATTCGCGCACCCGAACCCCGACAAACTCGCCGCCCTCTTCACTCAGATGGGCTACGCCGAAGTCGCCCGTCACAAACACAAAGACATCTCCCTCTACCGACAGGGCGACATCAACTACATTCTCAACCGCGAACCCGGCTCCCACGCCGCCCGCTTCACCGACAAACACGGCCCCTGCGCCCCCGCGATGGCATGGCGCGTCAAAAACGCCGCCGTCGCCCTCAAATGCGCGACAAACGCCGGCGCCGAAGAATACACCGGCGACAAGACCGTCGCCGCGCCCGCTGTTGTCGGCATCGGCGGCTCGCTCCTCTACTTCGTGGAGACTTACGGCGACAACGGCTCCTGCTACCAGGATGAATTCCGATGGCTCGGCGCGCCCGACCCGCGTCCGCGCGGCGCCGGCTTTCACACGCTTGATCATCTCACGCACAATGTCCGCCGCGGCAATATGAAGACCTGGTACGACTTCTACGCCGGCGCCTTCAACTTCCGCGAGATTCGCTTCTTTGACATCAAAGGACGACAGACCGGCCTTCTGTCGCGCGCCCTCACTTCGCCGGACGGAAAAATCCGCATTCCGCTCAACGAGAGCGCCGACGACGACAGTCAGATTGAGGAGTATCTTCGCCAGTATGACGGCGAGGGAATCCAGCATATCGCCGTCGCCTGCGACGACATTTACGCGTCTGTTGACGCGATTGCCGAGAGCGGAATTCGTTTTATGCCGCCGCCGCCCGCGACTTATTACGACATGCTTGACGAGCGTGTTCGTGATCATGGCGAACCTGTGGAGCGGATGAAGAAGCACGGCATTCTCGTTGACGGCGAAGGCGCCGCCGACGGACGCGCTCCGCGTCTTTTGCTGCAGATTTTTTCCAAACCTGTCATCGGCCCCATCTTTTTTGAGTTTATCCAGCGCAAGGGCGACGACGGTTTCGGCGAGGGAAACTTCAAGGCGCTGTTTGAGTCTATTGAGGCGGATCAGATACGCCGCGGCGTCCTGAGGGCTGAGGAGCCTGTAGAGGCATGAACGCGGAGAGTCCCGTGAGAACCAGCCTTTCCGCCAGTAAGCGCGGACTTTGCACGCGCCGTGTCCGCCGCTCCTGCTGGCGACACCCGCTGTCGCCCGCGGGCGCCGCCCGCAAAAAAATTAAATGGACGGGAAACCAGTTTCTGGTTCGTCCGTCCATTGTTTGTCCCTTAAAATTTAATTTTTTGCAGGCAGCGCCTGCGGGCATCAGTGGGTGCGGTTCGCTTGAGCGGCTGCTGTAAGAGTCTGAATTCCCCGCCCACTAATGCCAGAGGTTGACCCTTCGCCGCCATGAACGACAGCAAACTCAAATATATGTCAGGCTTCGGAAACCACTTTCAGACCGAATCCGAGCCAGGCGCCCTCCCCGAAGCGCAAAACTCGCCGCAGCGCTGCCCCTACGGACTCTACGCCGAGCAAATCTCCGGCACCCCCTTCACCGCCCCGCGCGCGAACAACCTCCGCACCTGGCTCTATCGCATCCGCCCCTCTGTCCTGCACGGTCCGGCGACACGGCGCCGCGAACTCCCCCTCTGGCGCTCCGCCCCGACATCCGGCGAATGTGATCTTCCCCCCGCCCCGATGCGCTGGAACCCGACACCCCTCCCCGACAAACCCGAAACTTTCATCAGCGGAATCCGCACCGTCACCGCCGCCGGCGATGTCCTCGTCCGCGACGGCTTCGCCATTCACACCTACGCCGTCACCGAAAACATGACGGACGAAACCTTCTCAAACGCCGACGGCGAAATGCTCGTCGTCCCCGAACTCGGCGACCTCGTCTTCATCACCGAAATGGGCGTCATTGACATCACTCCCGGCGAAATCGTCGTCATTCCGCGCGGCGTCAAATTCAAAGTCGTTCTCGCCGGTGCTCCGAACGCGCGCGGCTACATCTGCGAAAACTATCGCGCGCCTTTCACGCTTCCCGAACGCGGACCCGTCGGCGCCAACTGCATGGCGAACCCGCGCGACTTCCTCGCGCCCGTCGCCGCCTATGAAGACAACGACAACACCCCGCACCGTGTCGTCTCCAAATGGTGCGGTGTTTTTCACGAAGCCGTCATTGACCACTCGCCGCTTGATGTGGTCGCCTGGCACGGCAACTACGCGCCGTACAAATACAGCCTCCGCCGTTTTTCGCCGCTCGGCACGGTGCTGAACGATCACCCCGACCCGTCCGTTTTCACGGTGCTTACCGCGTCGTCGGGAGACGCCGGCGTCGCCGACATTGATTTCGTCGTCTTTCCGCCGCGCTGGCTGGTCGCCGAGGACACCTTTCGTCCGCCGTGGTATCACAGGAATGTCATGTCCGAATTCATGGGACTCGTTGAGGGCGTCTACGACGCCAAACGCGAGGGCTTCGCGCCCGGCGGAATGTCGCTGCACAACATGATGCTGCCGCACGGCCCCGACCCCGACGCCTTCCGCGCCGCCTCGCGCGCCGACCTGCGTCCCGAAAAACTGGACAACACCCTCGCCTTCATGTTTGAGACCCGCCTGCCGCAGCAGCCGACTCGCTACGCCGCCGAACTTCCGACCTTGCAGAGCGACTACCCCGAACTCTGGAAAGGACTGCGCCGCAACTTCCGCCGCGACCGCCCCGTCTGGGACGGCGACTGATACACGCACGACCATGCCCGCCCTTGACGCAACCCACGACCCCGCCCGCCGCAGTCATGTGGAAGACGCAAACCTTCCCGACTGCGACTTTCCGATTCAGAATCTTCCTTACGGCGCCTTTTCGCTGGACGGCGGCGCGGTTCGCGTCGGCGTCGCGATAGGCTCGCGCATTTTAGATCTTACCCTTCTGGAGGCGGAGGGTCTTCTGCGTCCTGGAGACAACGACGGCGCCGTCAAAGTTTTTCAGAGCGGTGTTCTTAATCCTTTCATGGCGCTGGAGCAGAGCCGCTGGACCGACACCCGCCGCCGCATCGCCGATCTTCTGGACGCCGGCGCCGATCTTCCGTCCGCCGTGCGCGCGCTTATTGACCGCGCTCTTGTGCCGCGCGCGGCGGCGCGGATGCATCTTCCGTTTTACGCGCGCGGCTTCACCGACTTCTACGCCTCCCGGGAACACGCGACCAATGTCGGCACGATGTTTCGCGGCGCCGACAACGCGCTCATGCCGAACTGGCTGCATATTCCTGTCGGCTACAACGCGCGCGCCTCCACGGTTGTTGTTTCGGGGACGGACATCCGCCGTCCTCTCGGACAGTTGCGCGGCCCCGAAGACGCCGCGCCGCGTCTCGCGCCTTCCCGCAAACTGGATTTTGAACTTGAACTTGGCGCTGTTGTCGGCGGCGCGAATCCGATGGGACAGCCCGTCACTGTCGCCGCCGCTTACGACATGATTTTCGGCTATGTTCTGCTCAACGACTGGTCGGCGCGCGACATTCAGGTCTGGGAGTATCAGCCGCTCGGCCCGTTTCAGGCGAAAGTTTTCGGCACTTCGGTCAGTCCGTGGGTTGTGACGCGCGATGCTCTTGAGCCGTTTCGGGTCGCGACGCCGCCGCGCGAGACGCCGCTTTTGCCTTATCTTTCGGAGACGGCGCCCGGCAACTTTGACATTCATCTTGAGGTCGCGCTGTCTCCGCGCGACGGCGGAGAGACGGTGATTTCGCGCACGAACAGCCGTTTCATGTATTATTCGGCGGCGCAGCAGCTGGCGCATCATTCGCTTTGCGGCTGCGCGATGGAGACCGGCGACCTTCTCGGTTCGGGGACGGTTTCGGGTCCGCCGCGCGACAGTTGCGGCTCGCTCCTTGAACTGACATGGAACGGCCGCGACCCGATAGAGGTTGACGGAGGCGCGCGTACTTTTCTTGAAGACGGCGACACTGTTGTGTTGCGCGGATACTGCGCGGACGGGTATCGTGTCGGTTTCGGTGTTTGCGCGGGGACGATTTTGCCGGCGCCTTCTGCGGCGGAGTTCGGAGGCGAGGAATGAGCGACATTGTTCTTTATGAGTACTGGCGTTCGTCGGCGAGTTATCGTGTGCGGATCGCGCTTGGCTTGAAGGGGCTGGTGTGGCGTTCGGCGCCGGTGGATTTGCTGTCGCGGGATCAGCGGTCGGAGGGTTTCGCGCTGAAGAATCCGCAGGGACGGGTTCCGGTGCTTGAGATTGACGGTCTGACGCTCACGCAGTCGCTGGCGATGATTGAGTATCTGGAGGAGACGCGTCCTGTTCCCGCGCTGCTGCCGGGCGATTCTGCCGGACGCGCGCGGGTGCGGGCGCTGGCGCATCTGGTGGCGATGGAGGTGCAGCCGGTTCTTAATATGAATGTGCTTGAGCGTGTGGAGTCGTTTGGCGGCGGAGATTCGCGTGAAGGCTGGATGCGTCATTTTATGCCGCAGGGTCTGGGGTCGTTTGAGGCGCTGCTTTCGGCTGGTCCGCGCGGTCGTTTTTGTCATGGAGATGTTCCGACTCTTGCGGACATTTGTCTGGTGCCGCAGGTATACAATGCGTTGCGTTGGGATATTGATCTGGGTTTGTATCCGCGCATTTCCGGGGTTGTGTCTGCCTGCGAGGGAGAACCGGCGTTTGCCGCCGCCCACCCTGACAACCACAAACCGAATTAGATTCCCATGGCACAGCCTCTGGCATTAGCGAACGCTTTTTTAATTAAGAGACAAACGAAGCGCGGTATTTGGCATTAGTGGGAGTTAAATTCAGACATCCACGATAGCCGCTCAAGCGAACAGCACCAACTGATGCCCGCAGGCGCTGCCTGCAAAAAAATTAAATTAAAAAGCAATTGACTATTTAAGGGGTCAATTAAATAAATTCTTCTCTTATTAACATAGACAAATAATGGGGTGATGATTATTAAATTTAATTCTTTTTATTTTTAATTTTTTTTGCGGGCTAGCCCGCACCCACCTGCTGGCATCGCTCGCTTGAGCCGACATCGTGAATGTCTAAGCCAATCTCCCACTAATGCCAGGGGGCGCCCTTCGTCTGTCTCTTAATTAAAATGTCCGCTAATGCCAAAATCCGCGCCAGGGGACGCCCAAAATCCCCGCCCCGCCCGCCTTGCAATGTCCCGCCAGTGTGCTAACCTCCCGATACAAATGAGCATATCAATCAACGCCACAGTCAGAAAAAACATGGCCGCGCGCGAGCAGATCAATCAGCGGCGCGCGCAAACCCTGACCACAATCGTCGCCGAAGCGATCGAACAAATGGTCATCACCGGCGCGCTCACGGCAGGCGACAGAATCAACGAAAGCACCCTCGCCGCGCAACTGAATGTCAGCCGCGGCCCCGTCCGCGAAGCCTGTCGCAGCCTCGAAAAAGCAGGACTGCTCGTCAGCAGAGTGAACCGCGGCGTCTTCGTGCGAACCGTAAGCCCGGAAGAGGCGCGCGAACTCTACGAAATCCGCGCCGCCCTCGCAGGACTGACCGGACAACTCGCCGCCCGCCGCGCAAGCGACGAAGAAATCATCGCGATCGCCGGACTGTTCGAACGAATGTCCGGCGTCGTGAAGAGCGGCGATGTCGACAAATACTACTCCCTGAATGTCGACCTTCACGCCGCCCTGCTCAACGCCGCGAAAAACACGGCGCTGAGCCAGCACGACAACCTGATCACAACCCAGCTCCACCAGCACCGCCGCCGCGGACTCGCCCGCAAGGAAAGCATGGAACTCTCCCACGAAGAACACAGGGAAATCATCAGCGCGCTCGAAAAACGCGATGAATCCCTGATGGAAAAAATCATGCGCCGGCACGTCCAGAGCGGCTGGCAACGGCTCTCCGCCGCCCTCTGAACTCCAATTTCAGGCGGAATTTATCTGAAAAGTCAACAAAAACAATGAATAAATCCGCTTGTTCCGCCGCGCCCCTTCATAAATTAGAAAACTGTTGACAGTTTACGAAAAAAGAGTAAACTTGCCGGACTGAGCGCCGTCAACTCCAACCCCCGCGCTCGGGCAACTACCTCAGGAGGAGGCACGCAAATGAAAACTCTCCCGATCAAAACCCCGCCGACAATGGCCGCGCTCGCCGTTGCCCTGCTCCTGGCGTCCGGCGTCGCGCACGCTCAGGAGTTTCCTTCTCAGCCGATTGAGGTCGTCACGCACGCCTCCGCGGGTGGGGGGACGGACGCGACAGCCCGCACAATGCTCATCCGCGCGCGGCGCACTCTTGAAAGCGAAGCCTTCGTAAACGGCAAAACAGGCGGCGCCGGAGTCGTCGCCATGAGTTATGTCAGCGGCAAGCCGGCCGACGGACACACCCTCATGGCCATCACGCCCACGCACCTCACCTCCATCGCCCGCGGAAAGGCGCCGATCGGCATCAACGACATCAAAGGTGTCGTGCGCTCGACCGATGATCCTATCATCATCGTCACCCACAAGGACACCGGCATCACCACGCTGGATTCGCTGCGGGCGGAGTCCGAAAAGTCTCCCGTCAAATGGGGCGGAACCCAGGCCGGCGGCGTTGATCACATCGCCCAGATCGTCTTCTCCAGACAGTCCGGCATTGATGTCTCCTATGTGCCCTTTGACGGCGGCGGCGCCATCGTCACCAACCTCATGGGCGGAAACCTCCAGGCCGCGGGCCTCAACTACGGCGAGGCCAGAGATCAGATCGAGGCCGGCGACTTCATTCCGATCGCGATCATGGCGAGGGAGCGGCTCGGCATTCTCCCCGACACACCCACCCTGGAAGAACTCGGAGTGAGCGGAGTCAACTTTTCAACCGTCCGCGGCATCGTTGTCATGTCCGACACTCCCGACGAACGAGTCGCGGTCCTGGAAGAGGGTCTGCTCAAGGCGATGAAGCACTCGACCTATCAGAACTACCTCGCCGGCATCGGGCTGGACCCGGGCAGCGTCGCCGGCTCCGAAGTCTGGGACGCTCAGATTCGCGAGATGTACGCCAACATCGAACAGGTTCTGACCGAGCTCGGACTGAAATAGCGTTCGCTTCGCGGTCTGTCTTCGGCGAGATCGAGGCGGGCGGCTGTCGTCCGTCCCGGTCGCGGGTCAATTGAAGGGAGTTTGTCCTTGTCCAGAGATTTCACGCCCGGCGCGGTCATTCTGATCGTCTGCGGCTGGCTTCTGTATCTGACCGCCGGATTTGAAGTCGATCCTTTCGGCGTGTCGCAGGGGTTCTCCGCGACGCGAATGCCGCGTCTCGCCATCGGAGTCATCGCGGGCCTCGCCGTCCTGATGATCGTTCGCGGAATCCGCGCCGGAAGGGCCGAAGCCGCGCCCGCGCCGCCGCGGAAAATGTGGGCGACCGCCGTCATCCTCGCCGTCGCCGCCGCGCTTATTGAGACCATCGGAGTGCTTCTCGTCTTTTTCGCCGTCTGCGTCGCCGTGCCGATGCTCTGGGGCGCGCGAAACAGAATCGCCGTCCTTGTCTTCGCCGTCGCGATGCCCGTCGCGGTCTTCATCGTTTTTCAGGGGCTTCTCGGACTGCGTCTGCCGCTCGGGCCGCTCTCCTTCCTGGCGATCTGAGAGGCGGTCATGGAATCGGTTCTCGGCGGTCTTCTGGAAATTCTGCGGGCGGAAACGCTTCTCCTGATCTGCGCCGGGACCGTCGCCGGCGTTCTTGTCGGCGCGCTGCCGGGGCTCTCCAGTTCCATGGCCGTCGCTCTGCTTCTGCCCTTTTCCATCTACCTGGAACCGATTCCCGCCATCGCCATGCTCGCCGCCCTCTACTGCGCCGGCACCTTCGGCGGTTCTATCACCGCCATCCTCATCAACGCCCCCGGCGCGCCGCCCGCGGCCGCCACCGCCCTCGACGGATACCCCCTCGCCAAAGCCGGAAAGGCCGGACAGGCGCTCGGAATGGCCGCCGCGTCAAGCGTTGTCGGCGGAATTTTCAGTCTCTTTGTTCTTATTCTCGCGGCGCCGACCCTGGCGAGGCTCGCGTACAAATTCGGTCCTCCGGAATACTTCGCGCTGACCGTCTTCGGACTCTCCATGCTCGCCTCCATCAGCGGCAATTCCGCGGTCAAGAATCTCATCGGCGGCGCCTTCGGCGTTCTCATCGCGACCGTCGGCGTTGATCTGACCACGGGCGTCGAGCGCTTCACCTTCGGAATCCCCGAACTCTACGAGGGAATCAGTTTCATTCCCGTTCTCATCGGACTCTTCGCCATGGCGGAACTCCTGAAACAGGCGGGACACGCCGACCTCGCGCTGGAACGATTCAGCGTCAGGGCGATGAAACTGCCGTCCCTCGCCGACTTCAGACGCGTCTGGAAGACCATCCTGCGCTCATCGGGAATCGGCACCTTCATCGGCGTTCTTCCCGCCGAGGGCGCCACCGTCGCCGCCATGGTCGGATACAACGAAGCCAGACGGTGGTCCAGAAACAAAGACAACTTCGGAAAGGGCGAACTGGAGGGCGTCGCCGGCCCGGAGACCGCCAACAACGCCGCGACCGGCGGCGCCATGGTGCCTACACTCGCCCTCGGCATTCCCGGCTCGGCGACCGCCGCCGTCATCCTCGGCGGACTTCAGATCCACGGACTGCGCCCCGGCCCCTATCTCTTCGAGTCGCAGCCCACCCTCCTCTACGCCATTTTCTTCGCGATGCTCATCGCCAACTTCGTCTTCCTCGCCTTCGGACTCGCGGGCGCCAGATACTTCTCGAGAATCTCGCTGATTCCGCGGCAGTTTCTGTGGCCCGCCGTTTTCTGTCTCTGCGTGATCGGCGCTTACGGCGTCGGGCAGTCGCTCGCCGATGTCTACATCATGCTCGTCGCCGGCCTGATCGGATACTTTCTCAACCGCTCCGGCTTTTCGCCGGCGCCGATCATCATGGGAATCGTGCTCGGAAGCCTGATGGAAAATTCGCTCGCCCAGTCGATGATCCTCTTTGATCAGGACGCCTGGCGCTTCTTCACCCGTCCGATCGCCGTTTTCTTCTTTCTGCTCGCGACGCTGAGCGTCTTCGCGGCGCCGATCGGACGATTCATCAGACACCGCCTCGCCCGCCGCCGCGACTCCGCCGTCCGCCGCGCGCATGGCGGCGAGTGACGCGCGCGCGTTCCGGTTCGTCAGCCCGAACACATCTGAACACACCCGAACACATCAGAGCAAAGGAGAAAACAGGCTATGAAACCCGCGAAAATGGAAAAATTCACCCCCGACATTTCCGTCAACGCCGGCGAGGGGCTGACGGAATATGTCGTGTCCTTCGCGCTGGACACGCGGTTTGAAGCGCTGCCGCCCGGGGTTCTCGACGAGGGCCGCAAGTCCATGCTGGACGGATTCGGTCTCGCCCTCTCCGGGTCGGCGGCGAAGACCGGCGACATGGCGCGCCGCCACATCCGGGAGGTCGCGGCGACAGGACCCTGCACCGTGATCGGTTCCGATCTCAGAACGGCGCCCCGCTTCGCGGCCTTCGCGAACGGCGTCGGCATCCACGCGGACGACTACGACGACACCCAGCTGGCCGTGGCTCCGGATCGCGTCTACGGACTCCTGACCCATCCGACGGCGCCCGCGCTTCCCGCGGCTTACGCGGTCGCCGAGCAGATCGGCGCGAGCGGCCGGGATCTGGTTCTCGCCTACCAGCTGGGCGTAGAAGTGGAGTGCAAGATCGCCGAAGCGATTTCGCCGCGTCACTACCAGCACGGCTTCCACACGACCGCGACCTGCGGAACCATGGGCGCCGCGACCGCCGCCATGAAACTGCGCGGCTTCGACCTGGACGCCGGACTGCGCGCCTTCGCCATCGCCGCCTCGCAGTCGGCGGGACTGCGCGAAAACTTCGGCACCATGACCAAGCCGTTCCACGCCGGGCGCGCCAGCGAGAGCGGCGTCGTCGCCGTCGACATGGCGGCCATGGGGTGGACCGCCGCCAGGCAGATCCTGGAAGCGCACCGCGGCTTCTTCCAGGCCGCCGGCGGCGGATACGACATCAGCGCCGTCAGGGACGCCCTCGGCGACCCCTGGACTTTCGATTCGCCCGGCGTGTCCATCAAGCCGCATCCGTCCGGGTCGCTCACGCATCCGGGAATGACGAAGATGCTGGACCTGATCCGTGAAAACGGCGTCGTTCCCGATTCGGTGGCGAAGGTGAGGGTCGGCGCGAACCACAATTTTATGAACGCGCTGATCCATCATCGTCCGGAGAACGAGCTGCAGGCCAAGTTCTCGATGGAGTTCTGCATGGCGATCCTTCTGCTGGAGGGCGGGGCGGGGCTGCCGGAGTTCACCGACGAGGTCGTGCTGCGTCCGGATGTGCGGGCGATGATTGAAAAGGTTGATTTCTATGTCAGCGACGAGGCCGAGGCGGCGGGGTATCAGAAGATGACGACAATCATCGACATCGAGATGAAGGACGGAAGCGTTCTTTCCGGCCGCGCCGATTTCGGAAAGGGCAGTCCTCAGAATCCGATGTCTTACGACGAGGTCGCCGACAAGTTTCACGGCTGCGCCGAGTTCGCCCGCTGGGACCGGTCCAGGGCTGATGACATTGTCGCGATCATGCGCGAGATTGAGACGCTGTCTGATCTTGCTCCTTTGTCGGCGGCGCTGTCGGTGCAGGGGGGGTGAGTTTCGTGACTGCCGCTGTCTCTTTAACGGGGGATGAATTTAGTTTGCGGGCGTTGCCCGCGGGAGCCGGCTTTTCCGCCGGTGAGCGCGGACTTTGCGTCCGCCGTGACGGTCGCTCCTGCTTGTCGCGCCGGCTTATGCCTGTCGCCGCCGCCGACAAAGGCTTGTTCCATAAGCCTTTCCGCAGTGCTACCCTCGGTGTTGCCAGGTAAAGGAAGCAAGCCCCGATGCCCCCCGTCCCGCCAGATGTGAACCGGCAGCGCGTGCGATTCGGCACGGGAATTCGGCGTGAAATCAGCGCCGAAGTCGCCGGACTCGGAAAAAATCACGCCCTCGTCATCACAACACCGGGAAAATCCCGGCTGGCGCGGGAATTCGCCGAATATCTCGGATCAAAAACCGCCGGAACCTGCTCCCGCGCGATCATGCATACGCCCGTCAGCGTCACCGGAGAAGCCCTGGAATACGCGCGCTCCGTCAACGCCGACTGCCTCGTCGCCGCGGGCGGCGGCTCCGCCATCGGACTCGCGAAAGCCGTCGCGCTGCACACCGGCCTCCCCCAGATCGCCGTTCCCACAACCTACGCCGGCTCCGAAGCCACCGCCAATCTCGGACAAACTGAAAACGGCGTCAAAACCACCCTCAAAGACAGCCGCATCCTGCCGCGGACCATCCTCTACGACTCCGAACTCGTCGCGACGCTGCCGGGGCCGATGTCCGCGACAAGCGGAATGAACGCGATGGCCCACGCCGTCGAAGGCCTCTACGCCAGAGACAGAAGCCCCGAAACCACCGAACTCGCCCTCCGGGGACTGCGCGCCTTCGCCGAAGGACTCCCCGCCGTCCTGGAGACGCCCCGCGACCTCGCCGCGCGCGAAAACACGCAGCGCGGCGCATGGGCATGCGGCGCCGTCCTCGGACGCGTCGGCATGGCGCTGCACCACAAACTCTGCCACGCCCTCGGCGGCGCCTTTGACATGCCGCACGCCCAGACTCACGCCGTCATTCTTCCGCACGCCGCCGCCTACAACGAGGCCGAACCCGAAGTCGCCGGACTCCTCGCGCCCGTCGCCGGGCTCTTCGGCGCGAAGACCGCGGGCGGCGCCCTTCACGACTTCGCGCGCGCTCTCGGCGCGCCTCTCTCTCTCAGAGAGATCGGACTCGGCGAAGACGATCTCCCCCGCGCCGCCGATGTCGCCTCGCGGAACCCCTACTGGAATCCGCGACCCGTCACCCGTGACGGAATCCTCGCTCTTCTCGAAGACGCCTGGGAGGGCAGACAACCCCGAAACTGACTGCTAAAATCATCGCCGGCGCGCCGGCTTCACCGTCACTGACGAAAATGGAGACGATAACGGCGTCGCCGTCGTTGTCTCCGTCGTCTTTGTCGTTGACGAAAATGGCGATGACAACAGCATCACCGTTGTCGCTGCTGTCGTCACCGTCATCGTCGCAGTTTCAACCCCCGCCGCACAAAGGAGAAAAACCATGATCAACAGACGCCGATTCGTGCAAGGCTCCGTCGCCGCGCTCGCGGCGAGCAGACTTGCCGCTCCCGCCATCGCTCAGGGCGCGAAAATCAAACTCGGCTATGTCAGTCCGCGGACGGGCCCCTTCGCCGCGTTCGCCGAAGCCGACAAATTCGTCATTGACAAATTCGTCAACGCCGAGGGAAGCGATTTTGAGGTCATCGTCAAGAACAGCGAATCCAACCCGAGCCGCGCCAACGAAGTCGCCAGGGAACTCATCGTTGAAGACGAAATCAACCTCATGCTCGTCTCCTCCACCCCCGAGACCACGAACCCTGTCACCACGGTCTGCGAAAACGAAGAGATTCCCGTCCTCTCCACGGTCGCGCCCTGGGAGGCATGGTTCATCGGTCAGCAGAGCGACCAGAGCGACCCGACTTCATGGACGCCCTTCAACTACGCCTACCACTTCTTCTGGGGACTCCAGGACATCATCGCCGTCTTCACGAACATGTGGGCCCAGCTGGAGACCAACAAAAAAGTCGGCGGGCTGTTCCCCAACGACGGTGATGGAAACGCATGGAGCGGTCCCCAGGGATTTCCGCCCAAGCTCGAGGAACTGGGATACGAATTGACCGATCCGGGTCGCTACGAGAACGGGGTCGGTGAATTCAACCCGCGGATCAACGAATTCAAATCCGAGGGAGTCGACATCATCACCGGAGTTCCCATCCCGCCCGACTTCACCGTCTTCTGGAACCAGATGAAGCAGAACAACTTCACTCCCAAGGCCGCGTCTATCGGCAAGGCGATTCTCTTCCCCAGCGCAGTCGAGAATCTCGGCGAGGAAGGACACAATTTGTCATCGGAAGTCTGGTGGTCGCCGTCGCATCCGTTCAGTTCGTCTCTGACGGGGCAGTCTTCGCGGGATCTCGCGGAAGAATACACCGCCGTCACAGAGAAGCAGTGGACGCAGCCCATCGGATTCGCCCACGCCCTCTTTGAAGTGGCGAAGGATGCGATGGGGCGCGTCTCGGATGTCAGTGACGGAGACGCCGTCGCCGCAGCCCTCGCCGCGACTCAACTCGACACCATCGTCGGTCGTCTCGCCTGGGACGGCGCCAGACTCCCGCCCTTCGGCGCCAGAAATGTCGCCAGGACGCCGCTCGTCGGCGGGCAGTGGCGGCACAAAGGCGGCGGCAAATACGACCTCGTCATCGTCGACAACAAAACCGCGCCGTCAATCCCGACCGGCGGCGAGATGGAAGCCATCCGCTAGCGGCGAAGACGGCGGGAGGACGAGACGCGCTTTCGCGGCGGTGTTCATGCTCAGGCTCGCCGGCATCACGAGGTCGTTCGGAGCGCTCAAGGTCTCCGACGACATCTCGTTTGAGGTTTCCGCCGGCGAGGCGCTCGGCATCATCGGGCCCAACGGCGCGGGCAAGACCACGCTCTTCAATCTGATCCTCGGCAACCTTCAGCCCGACCGCGGACGGATAGAATTCATGGGGCGCGATGTCACGAAGGCGTCGCCGATGGCGCGGACCCTCTCGGGCATGGGGCGCAGTTTTCAGATTCCCCGGCCGTTTGAGAATCTGACCGTCTTTGAGAATCTGGTCGTGGCGGCGACTTTCGGACGCGGTCTCGGCGAGTCCGAGGTCACCGGCGACTGCGCGGAGATTCTGGAACAGACCGGGCTGATGCCGCTCGCCAATGTTCCCGCGGGACGGCTCACGCTTCTGGAGCGCAAAAGACTGGAACTCGCGCGCGCCCTCGCCACCGCGCCGAGGCTTCTTCTCCTTGATGAAATCGCCGGCGGACTGACCGACGCCGAATGTCAGTCTCTCATCGCCACGATCCGCGCCATCCACGCCGGGGGAGTCACGATTGTCTGGATAGAGCATGTTCTCCACGCTCTTAATTCGGTCGTGGAGCGGCTTCTCGTTCTCAACTTCGGACGCGTCATCGGCGTCGGCGAGCCGGACGCGATCATGTCCTCGCGCGAGGTCCGCGAAATCTATCTCGGAATAGAGGTCTGATGGCTCTTCTGGAAACCCGCGGCCTGCGCGCGCGCTACGGCGACTTTCAGGCGCTCTTCGGCGTGGACATCGCGCTCGCCGCCGGCGAGACCGTCGCCGTCATCGGCGCCAACGGCGCGGGCAAGACCACCCTCATGCGCGCCGTCTGCGGAGTCCTCGCGCGCGACGCGGGTTCGGTCGTCTTCGCGGGACGCGACATCTCGCGTCTCTCCGCCGACAGGATCATGGCGATGGGGGTGGCGATGGTTCCCGAGGGGCGGCGGCTTTTTCCTTCGCTCAGCGTCGAGGAGAATCTGATGATCGGCGCGCACGGGCGCAGAGTCAGGGGACGGTGGACGCTCGACGCCGTGTACGGGCTGTTTCCTGTTCTCGCCGAGCGCCGTCGTCAGCCCGCGACTTCGCTTTCGGGGGGGCAGCAGCAGATGGCCGCGATCGGGCGCGCGCTGATGTCCAATCCGCGTGTTCTGCTCTGCGACGAGATCAGTCTCGGACTCGCGCCGGTCGTCATCAGGGATGTTTACGCGGCGCTTCCCGAGATCAAGGACGCGGGCGCTTCGGTGGTGATTGTCGAGCAGGACATCGGACAGGCGATGAAGGTCTCGGACCGTGTCTACTGCATGATGGAGGGGCGTGTCACGCTTTCGGGCGCGCCCGGAGATCTCGGGCGAGACGAGATTCACGACGCTTATTTCGGCGTCGCGCGGGCGCGATGACCAGGCGGCTTTCCGGCCTCGCCCGCGGCGGCCTCGCGCTGCCGTCGTCAATATCAATGTCAACATTGACGGCGCCATTGACGACAACGGCGGCGCCCTTTCGTCGTCTGTCCGTCATTCGTTCATTAACAATTAATTTTTTTTGCGGGCGGCGCCCGCGGGCGTCAGCGGGCGCGGTTCGCTTGAGCCGGCGCCTTAAGAGTCTGAAGGCGACGCTCGCTGATGCCGAATGTCCGCTCTTCGGGAATCTCCGAAGCGCGGTCTCCGGCACCGGCGGACGCGGACTCCGAACCGGTCGCAAAAGCGGCTCAAGCGGGCGGCATCCGCTTATGCCCGCGGGCGCCGCCCGCAAAAAATGGAAAATAAACTCTGATTCGCGGCGGCCCGCCGCATGATCTGGCTCGACACCGTCATCCAGGGAATCCTCCTCGGAGGACTCTACGCCCTCTTCGCCGCGGGCCTCAGCCTCGTCTTCGGCATCATGCGGCTCGTCAACCTCGCGCACGGCGACCTCATCGTCCTCGCCGCATACCTCATCCTGATCATCGTCACCGCCCTCGGACTCTCCCCCTTCACCGCCGCTCTCGTCGCCGCCCCGATCATGTTCGCCGCCGGATGGACCCTCCAGCGGGTCGTCCTCAACCATGTCCTCGGCGACGACATTCTCCCCCCGCTCCTCGTCACCTTCGGACTCTCCATCGTCCTCCAGAACGCCCTCCTGGAAACCGCCTCCGCCGACAGCCGCAGACTCTCCGTCGGCGGACTTGAAACCGCCTCCCTCGCCCTCGGACCCGTCAATGTCGGCGTCCTTCCGCTTCTCACCTTCGCCTCCGCCGTCGCCGTCATCTTCGCCCTCAGCCACATCATCCGTCACACAAGACTCGGACGCGCCTTCCGCGCCACCTCCGACGACCCCGCCGCCGCGGAACTCATGGGCGTCAGACCCCGCCGCGTCTTCGCCGCCGCCACCGCCCTCGCCATGGTCGTCGTCACCGTCGCCGCCCTCTACCTCGGCGCGCGCGCGAACTTCGACCCCGCGATCGGCCCCGCCAGACTCATCTACGCCTTTGAAGCCGTCATCATCGGCGGACTCGGCTCGCTCTGGGGAACCCTCCTCGGCGGCGTCATCATCGGCGTCGCCCAGACCGTCGGCGGCGCCCTCAACCCCGAATGGCAGATCCTCGCCGGACACCTCGCCTTCCTCGTCGTTCTTCTCCTGCGTCCGCGCGGACTCCTGCCGAGAGCCGTCGACTGACACGACCGATGCGATACGCCGTCCGCACCCGCACCCGCGCCTCGCGCGTCGCCGGCGTTGTCGCGGTCGTTCTTCTCGCCGTCGCGGTCGTTCTCCCCGCCTTCGCCGGCCGCGCGCTCGTCCAGGATCTGTTCTTCATCCTGACCATGCTCGTCCTCGCGCAGTGGTGGAACCTTCTCGCCGGATACGGCGGCATGGTCTCCATCGGCCAGCAGGCTTTTGTCGGCGTCGGCGCCTACGCCCTCTTCGGCGCCGTCATCCTCTGGGGAGTCGATCCGCTCCCCGCCCTCCTGCTCTCCGGACTCGCCGCCCTCGCTTTCGCCGTTCCCGCCGCCTTCTTCGCCTTCCGTCTCCAGGGCGCCTACTTCGCCGTCGCCACCTGGGTCATCGCCGAAGTCGCGCGCCTCTCCTTCGCCCAGTGGAAACAGGTCGGCGGCGGCACCGGCACCTCGCTGCCGCGCGACGCCGCGAAAAACATGTGGCTCGTTGAACCCGTCAAATCTCTCTTCGATGTCAAGACCTCCGCCGCGCGCGACATCATCGCGTACTGGCTCGCGCTCGTTCTCCTCGTCGTCACCGTCGGCGGAATCTACTGGCTCCTGCGCCGCCGTCACGGACTCGCCCTCGCCGCCGTCCGCGACAACCTGGAAGCCGCGCGCTCCGTCGGCGTCGACGCCGGCGCCGTCAGGTGGATCGTCTTCCTCGCCGCCGGCTTCGCGACCGGAATCGCCGGCGGGCTCATCCACCTCCAGAACGCCCGCATCTCCCCCGACGCCGCCTTCAGCGTCATCGACTGGACCGCGCTCGTCATCTTCATCGTCGTCATCGGCGGAATCGGCACCATTGAAGGTCCCGTCGTCGGCGTCATCGTCTTTTTCGTTCTCAGAAGTCTTCTCGCCGACTTCGGCGCGTGGTATCTTATAATCCTCGGAATGATCGGAATCGCCGTCATGCTCTTCGCGCCGCGCGGGCTCTGGGGCTTCCTCGGCGACAGGACCGGCGTCCAGCTCTTTCCCGTCCGCAGGCGGCTCGTCCCCCTCGTCCGCCGCGGCCAAAGGAGGATACAATGAAAGAAATGAACACGGCGGAAATCCGCACCGACATCCTCGTCATCGGAACGGGGCCGGCGGGCTCGGCCTGCGCCGCGCTTCTCGCGACCTACGGCGTCGAGGTCATGGTCGTCAGCAAATTCCGCTGGCTCGCCAACACTCCGCGCGCCCACATCACCAATCAGCGCACGATGGAAGTCCTCCGCGACCTCGGACGCGAAGTGGAGAACGAGGCGTACCTCCACGCCACCGCCCAGGACCTCATGGGCGAAAATGTCTTCTGCGAAAGCCTCGCCGGCGAGGAAATCGGACGGATGAAAAGCTGGGGGAAACACCCTCTCTCTCGCGCCGCCCATCATCTCGCGTCGCCCTCGCGCATGAACGATCTCCCGCAGACCTTCATGGAGCCGATCCTCTACGCGACCGCGTGCGGACGCGGCGCCCAGGGACGGATGTCCACCGAATATCTGCGCCACGAACAGGACGCCGACGGCGTCACCGCCACGCTCCGCGACCGGCTCTCCGGCCGCGAATATCAGGTGCGCGCGAAATACCTCGTCGGCGCCGACGGCGGCAACTCGCTCGTCGCCGAGCACATCGGAACGCCCATCGAAGGCAGAATGGGAGTCGGCGGCTCCATGAACATTCTCTTCAGGGCCGACCTCTCCAGGTATGTCGCCCACCGCCCCTCGGTGCTGTACTGGGTCATGCAGCCCGGCGCGGATGTCGGCGGAATCGGAATGGGACTCGTGCGCATGGTGCGTCCCTGGAACGAATGGCTCATCGTCTGGGGCTACGACATCAGCGAGCCGCCGCCCGAGATGAGCCCCGAATTCACCGCCGGAGTCGTGCGTCAGCTGGTCGGCGACCCGGAACTGGAGATGGAGATCGTTTCGTCGAGCATCTGGACCGTCCACAACGCCTACGCGACCGAGATGCGGAAGGGGCGCGTCTTCATCATGGGCGACGCCGCCCATCGCCACCCGCCTTCCAACGGCCTCGGCTCGAACACCTCCATTCAGGACGCCTACAATCTCGCCTGGAAACTCGCCGCCGTCCTTCGCGGCGAGGCGGGCGAAAAACTCCTCGAGAGCTACACCGCCGAGCGCGCGCCCGTCGCCAGGCAGATCGTCACCCGCGCCAATCAGTCCATCGCCGAATTCGGACCCATCTTCGACGCCCTCGGAATGGACGGCGGCGACGACATCGAAAAAATCCGCGCGAGCATGGACGCGCGCTGCGACCCCGGCCCCGACGGCGAAAAGCAGCGCGCCGCGCTCCGCGACGCCATCGCCTTCAAAAAATACGAATTTGACGCCCACGGAGTCGAGATGAATCACCGCTATCGTTCCTCGGCGGTGGTCGCTGACGGCAAGCCGGAGCCGGAATTTGAAAGGGACGCCGAACTCCACTATCAGCCGACGACATGGCCGGGCGCGCGGCTGCCGCATGTCTGGGTTTACGAGCGCGACACGGGCGCGCGCGTTTCCACGCTGGACCTCTGCGGCGGCGGACGGTTCACGCTCTTCACCGGCATCGGCGGCGAGGCGTGGCTCGAGGCGGCGGAATCTCTCGGCGGCCCGCTCGGTCTGAGCCTGCGCTGTCGCGTCATCGGTCCGCGGCGGGGGCATGTTGATCATGTCGGCGACTGGGCGCGCGCGCGCGAGATTTCGGACACGGGATGTCTTCTTGTGCGTCCGGATCAGCATGTCGCCTGGCGCTGTGAAAAGATGGTCGAGGATCCGCGCGGCGAACTTGAGCGTGTCCTCAGGGCGGTTCTTTCAAGGTAGGGCGGCGGGGAAGACAGCGATGAAACCGCACGCGCCTCCGCCGTCAACGTCAATGTCAACATTGACAACAACGATGACGCCCCTTCGCCGTCTGTCCGTCACTTGTCCATTAACATTATCGACAACAGCGATGACAGCAGCGCCGGCGCCCCTTCGTCGTCTGTCTGTCACTTGTCCATTAACATTTAATTTTTCTTGCAGGCGGCGCCTGCGGGCGTCAGTTGGCGCGGTTCGCTTGAGCCGGCGCCTTAAGAGTCTGAATTCCCCGCCCGCTGACGCCGGAGGCCGCGCTACGGAGGGTTCCGCGGGAGCAGGCTTTTCCGCCGGCGAGAGCGGACTTCGCGCTCGCCCCGACAGCCGACACAGGAGATAACCATGAAGCCAGGCTACTTCTCAGAACACGACTCCGCCGAGGTCGTCGCCGCGCGCGCCTCCGAAGACGCCGACGCGCGCGCGCGCGAAATCTATCGCGTGCTCGTCAAACACCTCCACGCCGCCGTCAGGGAACTTGAACCCACGCAGGAAGAATGGCTGCGGGCGATCCGCTTCCTCACCCGGACCGGCCACATGTGCGACGACTGGCGGCAGGAATTCATCCTCCTCTCGGATGTCCTCGGCGTCTCGATGCTCGTCGACGCCGTCAACAATCGCAAACCCTCCGGCGCGTCCGAAAGCACCGTCCTCGGGCCCTTTCATGTCGCCGGCGCGCCCGAACTGCCGATGGGCGCCGACATCTGCCGCGACAAAAAAGGAACCCCGATGCTCGTCAAAGGACGCATCCTCGACACCGCCGGAAACCCGATAGACGGCGCCAGAATCGATGTCTGGCAGGCGAACGACGAAGGATTCTACGATGTCCAGCAGAAAGGCGTGCAGCCCGACTTCAACCTCCGCGGCGTCTTTCGCACCGCGTCCGACGGCGCCTACCGCTTCAAGGGCGTCAAGCCGAAATTCTACCCCATCCCCGCCGACGGCCCCGTCGGGCAAATGCTCGAAGCCCTCGGACGACACCCCTATCGGCCCGCGCACCTCCACTACATCATCGAAGCCGCCGGCTTCCAGAGCCTCACCACCCACATCTTCGACCCCGATGATCCCTACATTCATTCCGACGCCGTTTTCGGCGTCAAGGAATCTCTGATGGCCGAGTTCAGATGGACAGAGGATCCCGAAGAAATCGCGGCTGAAGAGATGCGCGCGCCTTTCTTTCTTGTCGTCCGCGACTTCGTCCTCGCCGCCGCCTCGTGATGGACAAGCGTCTTTCCTCGCCCGCCGCCGCCGTCGCCCATGTCGGGGACGGAATGACTCTCATGATCGGCGGCTTCGGCGGCGCCGGCGCTCCCGTTGAACTCATCCACGCTCTCATCGACCGGCGCGCGAAGGGGCTCACCGTCGTCAACAACAACGCCGGCAACGGCCATGTCGGAATCGCCGCGATGATAGAGCAGGGCATGGTCGAGAAGATGATCTGTTCCTATCCGCGCTCCGCCGATCCCGTCGCCTTCACCCGCGCGTACCGCGACGGCGCCGTCGACCTGGAAGTCGTTCCGCAGGGCACTCTCGCCGAACGCATTCGCGCCGGCGGCGCCGGAATCCCCGCTTTTTTCACTCCCGCGGGCTTCGGCACCGAACTCGCCGGAGACAAGCCCGTCGAGGAATTCGACGGCAGGATGTATGTCCGCGAAAACTGGCTCAAGGCCGATGTCGCGCTTCTCAAGGCTGAAACCGGCGACCCTCACGGCAACCTCACCTACCGGATGGCGGCGCGCAACTTCTCGCCTCTCATGGCGACCGCCGCGAAAAAGACCTTCGCCCAGGTCTCCCGCGCCGTCGCCCTCGGAGACATCCACCCCGAACATGTCGTCACTCCCGGAATCTTCGTCAACGGCGTCGTCGAGGTTTCCCGTCCCGCCCAGGAGGAAATCCTCAACCGTCAGGGAGCCGCGTACCCGTGATCGACATCGCCGCCGTCAGGCTCTCCAGCGCCCAGATCGCGTGGCGCGCCGCGCAGGACATTCCTGACGGCGCTTATGTCAATCTCGGAATCGGATTCCCCGAAATGGTCGCGCGCTTTCAGCCCGAAGGCCGGCACATCACCTGTCACACCGAAAACGGCATCCTCGGCTTCGGAGAGGCGCCCTCGCCGGGCGACGAAGACTGGGACCTCATCAACGCCGGCAAGAAGGCCGTCACCCTCAGGCCGGGCGCCGCCTTCTTCCACCACGCCGACAGTTTCGCCATGATCCGCGGCGGACACCTCGACCTCGCCATCCTCGGAACCTATCAGGTCGCCGAAAACGGCGACATCGCGAACTGGTCGACGGGGAAGGACGGCGTTCCCGCCGTCGGCGGCGCGATGGATCTCGTGCACGGCGCGAAGGCGACGGTGGTCGTCACCGACCATGTCGCGCGAAGCGGCGCGCCGAAACTTGTGCGGCGCTGTTCGCTGCCGCTCACCGGACTCGCCTGCGTCACGCGGGTCTACACTTCGCTCTGTGTCGTTGATGTCGCTTCCGAGGGGTTCGTTCTGCGCGAAAAGATCCCCGCGATTTCGCTCGCCGACCTGCGCGGCGTCACCGGCGCCGAGCTTCATGTCGACGGCGATGTCGGCGAAATGATCTGTCCCGAACTCGAATGAGACACGCTTTCATCTGCGCCTATGTCCGCACTCCCATCGGACGCTTCGGCGGCGCTCTCGCTTCCGTGCGCGCCGACGACCTCGGCGCGGTTCCGCTGCGCGCGCTTGTCGAGCGGCATGATGTCGACTGGAGCGCCGTCGATGATGTTGTCTTCGGGTGCGCCAATCAGGCCGGCGAGGACAATCGAAATGTCGCGCGGATGTCCGCGCTTCTGGCGGGGTTTCCCGAGTCCGTGCCGGCGACGACGGTCAACCGTCTCTGCGGGTCCGGAATGGACGCGGTTCTCGCCGCCGCGCGCGCGATCCGCGCCGGCGAAGCCGATCTTGTCGTCGCCGGCGGAGTCGAGAGCATGACGCGCGCTCCTTTTGTGATGCCGAAGGCGGCCGGTCCGTTCAGCCGCGCCAACGAGGTTCACGACACCACCATCGGCTGGCGTTTCGTCAATCCTCTCATGAGGGAGCGGTACGGCGTTGACAGCATGCCCGAGACCGCGGAGAACATCGCCGCCGAATTTGACATATCGCGTCACGACCAGGATGTCTTCGCGCTGCGTTCGCAGCGGCTTGTCGCCGAGGCGCGGGCGAGCGGACGGCTCGCGCGGGAGATTGTTCCTGTGACGGTTCCGGCGCGCGGCGGCGATCCTGTTCGTTTCGAGGTCGACGAGCATCCGCGCCGGACTTCGCTGGAGCGGCTTGCCGCGCTTCGCTCGCCTTTTCGCGAGGGCGGTTCGGTCACTGCGGGGAACGCGTCCGGTGTTAATGACGGCGCGGCGGCGCTGATTGTGGCGTCGGAGGCGGCGATGGCCCGGCATGGTCTGGCGCCGCTCGCGCGTATTTCGGGCGGCGCGACGGCGGGGGTGCCGCCGCGGATCATGGGGATTGGTCCTGCGCCTGCTTCGGAGAAGCTGATGGCGCGTCTGGGGCTGAAGATTGATGATTTTGGAGTCATTGAGCTGAACGAGGCTTTTGCTTCTCAGGGTCTTGCGGTGCTGCGGATGCTCGGGGTTGCGGATGATGATTCGCGTGTTAATCCGAACGGCGGAGCGATTGCGCTTGGACATCCTCTGGGGATGTCGGGCGCGCGAATTACGGGAACGGCGGCGCTGGAGCTTTTTTCGGGGAGCGAGACTCGCGCGATTGCGATGATGTGTATTGGTGTTGGCCAGGGGATTGCCGTCGCGCTTGAGCGTGTTTAGGGGGAATTTGGGATTCTAATTAAATAATTATGGAGACAACGAAGAACGGACTCCGGCATTAGCGGACGCTTTTTAATTAATAGACAGACGAAGCGCGGTATTTGGCATTAGTGGGAGTTAAATTCAGACATTCACGATAGCCGCTCAAGCGAACCGCACCCGCTGACGCCCGCAGGCGCTGCCTGCAAAAAAATTAAATTAAAAAGCAATTGACTATTTAAGGGGTCAATTAAATAAATTCTTCTCTTATTAACATAGACAAATAATGGGGTGATGATTATTAAATTTAATTCTTTTTATTTTTAATTTTTTTTGCGGGCTAGCCCGCACCCATCTGCTGGCATCGCTCGCTTGAGCGGCTGTCGTGGCTAGTCTGAATTTAACGCCCACTAATGCCAGGGGCGATGCTTCGTTGTCTCTTTAATTAATTTTTTGGGTGCGCGAGCGCCGCCAGACGATAAAATCCATGCACCATCTTGGAATACGGCATCATCACAAAAAATGACAGCACAAAACCCAGATGCACACACAACAGCCAGTCCGCAAACACCGTCCCCGTCGCCCCGTACAGCGCCAGACCCGTCGCGCTCACGCCAAACAACAACAAAATAAACGCCATCTCGCCTCCCCAGATCCGCGCCACGCCCAATGCAGGATCCGCCCGCACCTTAAGCCACGCCAGCCCCGCCGTCCCGAAACACAGCAAAACTCCCCCGGGAACCCCGAGCAACTTCGGCGGCGTATACCAGGCATACGGCGCCTCAAGTCCGAAACCATAACGCATCGCCGAACCCGCGCAGGTAGAAGCGAAACACAGCAAAAATCCCCACAAAGTCAACTGATGCCACACACGCCGCCACTGCGAAAAACCGTCGCCATCCTCAAAATTACAGCCGTCCCCGCCGCCGCCAAGATTGCGCATCGTCGCCGCGTCACGAAACGCGCGGCGAATGTCGCTCCGTCTCAGCCGTCCGCCGCCGACAAATCGCCGCCAGCGAACCAATGACACCCCGATCGCAACCAGCGGAAACAAAAACGCCGGAACAAAAATCATCACCATCACACCATGCGAAATCACCGCGTAAAATCCCTCCCCGCCCCCGGAAGGAATTACCGCCGCCAGCCAGAAGAAAAATATAAACGCCGCCGTCAGTGTCGCCGCCGTCACGACTCCCGCCCTTTCAAACGACAGCGCGAACCGCCGCGGCCAGACAAACTCCTTCCAGGACTCGTGCCGCGCCTCCGCCAGAATCGCCGGCAGATTCACCGCGAACTCATGCGGCGCCGTATACTGACACGAATAATAACAGCCGCGGCAATTATGACACAGATTCGCCAGCCGCGAGACAACATCCGGCGAGAAGCCGTCCGCCGCGAACATCGCCGGAAAGACCGCGCAATATCCCTCGCAGTAACGACAGGCGTTGCAGATCTCCATCTGCCGCCGCGCCTCGCCGGCGGTCTCCGGCATTTCATCCCGCATGTCATCGGACATAGCGCGCCGCCCCCTCTCCCGCGAGGCGGCCGAAGACCGTGCCGATTGTCATTCCGAATCCCGCGAGATATCCGCGTCCGAGCAGCGAGCCAGCCATGATCTCGCCCGCCGCCCAGAGATTTCCGGACGCGCCGCCGCGCGAACAGACCCGCGCCTCCGCGTCAACCTTCACGCCGAGATAGGTGAAGGTCACCCCGGGACGCAGCGCGTAGCCGTAAAACGGCGCGCGCGATATCGGACGCGCCCAGTTGCTCTTCGGCGGCGCGAGTCCCCCGGCGGCGAGACCGTCGCGCTCGCCCGGACGAAACAGACCGGGACGACACGCCGCGTTGAAAGTTTCTATCGTGCGCGCGACTTTTCGCGCCGGAAGCCCGAGTTTGCGCGCGAGTTCCTCTATCGTGTCCGCGGCGACGGGCGGAAACGCCGACGGCATGAAGAGTCCTGTCGCTTTTGAGTCGATGATGGCGTATGCGATCTGTCCGGGCTGTTTCGCGACGAGGCGTCCCCAGACGGCGTATCGTTTCGGCCAGATGTCTTCGCCTTCGTCGTGGAAGCGCTCGCCGTCGCGGTTCACGACCGCCGAGAAGGGAACGCAGTCCAGGCGCGTGACGATGCCGCCGTCGTATTTCGGGGCGCGTCCGTCGACGGCGACGGCGTGGCACTGCGCCGGATCGCCGACGCTCTCGGCGCCCTGATCCAGCAGTTCGCGCAGGACGGTCCCGCGGTTGTGCGGCGTGCCGCGCACGACGAAGTTGCGCGCCGCCTCGCCCCAGACCCGCGCGAGCCATTCGAGGTCGGCTTCAAAGCCTCCCGAGGCGGCGACGACGGCGCGCGGCGCGAAGACAACATCGGCGCCGTTGACGCGGGCGGTCACATCTGTGACGCGTCCGCCGTCGTATGTGATGCGGGTGACTTCGGAGTTGTACGAAATTCCGACTCCGAGCGCGGCGGCGGCGCGGTAGTATGCGTTGAGGAGGGCTTTGCCGCCTCCGAGGAAGAAGGCGTTGGTGCGCGCGAGCGAGAGGGTGCCTGAGAGCGGCGGCTGAAAGCGGACGCCGTGTTTTGTCATCCAGTTGTATGCGCCGCGCGAGTTGCGGATGCAGAGGCGCGCGAGTTCTTCGTCGGTGTCGCCCTGTGTGACTTCGAGGAGGTCGTTGAGGTATTCGTTTTCGTGGTATTGTCCGGCGAGGGTGTCGAGGGGTTCTGAGTGCGCGCATCGGAAGTTGCGCGTGTGTCTTGAGTTGCCGCCGCGCTGGTGTTCGGGCGCGCTTTCGAGGAGCGTGACGGACGCGCCTGTTTCCGCGGCTGTGAGGGCGGCTGTGAGGGCGGCGTTGCCTCCGCCGATGACGAGGATGTCGGGCTTTGTGTTCGGCGGCGCCTGGCGGTGTACGGGCATATTTCAGGTTACTCTTTCGGCGAGTCATCTGTCTATAGAGAGAGTTCCGTAGTGCGATCTTTGGCATTCGCTGATGCTTTAATTAGGAGTAATTAGGAGACAGACGAAGCGCGATCTTTGGCATTAGTGGGCGTTTGACTGAGACATTCACGGTGTTGGCTCAAGCGAACCGCACCAACTGATGCCCGCAGGCGCCGCCTGCAAAAAAAATAAATTAAAATTAAATAGACAATTAATGGTGTCAATTAAATCGGCGTCAGGCATTTGGCATTAGTGGGAGTTGGACTAAGACATTCACGATGCTGGCTCAAGCGAGCGATGCCAGCAGATGGGTGCGGGCTAGCCCGCAAAAAAATTAAAAATTAATTTTGACTATTAATGGGATCAATTAAATAAATTCTTCTCTCATTAACTTAGACAAATAATGGTGTCAATTAAATAAATTAATTTCTTTTTAATTTTAATTTTTTTGGCGGCAGTGCCGCCAGCCATCTGTGGGTGCGGTTCGCTTGAGCCAACATCGTGAATGTCTCAGTCAAACTCCCACTAATGCCGGAGGCCGTGCTTCGTCTGTCTCCTGATTAAAGCGTCACTAATGCCGGAGGCCGCGCTTCGCTGTCCCTTTAATCAGTCAGCCGCCCGCAAAAATCAAGCAAAATCAATGCTTAACAGATAACAGCACAAATTCCTTGCTTCATAGGCAAATATATGCTTTATATATGGACGCAAAACCTGAACCATGAGCAAAATCACCCGCGTCGCAAGCACCGCGTTCCGCCTCCCCCTTCGGGAAAAACTCGCGGACGCCTCGCACGGCACCCACTCCGACTTTGAACTCGTCATCGCGCAGGTAGAACTCGCCGACAAAACCACGGGCACCGGATACACCTACACCGGCGGCAAAGGCGGACAGGCAATCCGCGCCATGATCAAACACGACCTCGCCCCCGGCCTCCTCGGACAGGACGGCGCCGAAGTCGAACAACTCAACAGACAAATGCTCCGCCGCATCCACTATGTCGGACGCGGCGGCGTCGCCGCCTTCGCCGTCTCCGCCATAGACATCGCCCTCTGGGACGCGCGCGCCAGACGCCTCGGCAAACCCCTCCATCACATCACGGGCGGCGCCGGCGGACGCTGCAAAGTCTACCGCGGCGGCATCGACCTCAACTATCCGCTCGCGAAACTCCTCGACAGCGTTGAAAACCACCTCGCCGCCGGATTCAACGCCGTCAAAATCAAAGTCGGAAAGCCCGACCTCGGCGAAGACAGCGAGCGCGTCGCCGCCGTCCGCGATCTGCTCGGTCCCGACCGCGCCCTCATGGTGGACGCCAACTACGCCTTTGATGTTCCGCGCGCCGTCAAAGCCGCGCGCGCCTTCGCCGGACACCGCGTCCTCTGGTTTGAAGAGCCCGTCATCCCCGACGACTACGCCGGACTCGCCCGCGTCGCGGACGAAGGCGGGATTCCCGTCGCGGCGGGCGAGAACTGGCACACCGAACACGAATTCGCGCTCGCCTTCGCGCGTGCGGGTCTCTCCTATGTTCAGCCCGACGCCGCCAACTGCGGCGGCATAACCGGATGGCTGGAGGTCGCCGAACAGGCGCGGCAGCACGGCGTTCCCGTCTGCAGTCACGGAATTCAGGAACTCCATGTCAGCCTCGTCGCCGCGCAGACAAACGCCGGATGGCTGGAGGCGCACAGTTTCCCCGTTGACGAATACACCGCCCGCCCCCTGGTCGTGGAAAATCACCTCGCCGTCGCCCCCGACACTCCCGGAATCGGCGTGGAGTTCAACTGGAACAAACTCCGCGAAGACGCCCTCCCCGAGAATCCCCCGGACACACACTCGGAAGACACGGACAACTCACCGCGACCTTCACGGTCGTCGCGGTCGTCAAAGTCATCACAGTCATCGCGGCCGTCGCGGACATCTCCGTCCGCGCCGTCCGTGAATGTCGCGCCGCCGTCAATGTGACTTCATCGGCGACGCGTTTCCTCCACCACCGCAAGGGACAAAAACAATGAAACTCGTCAGAACTGTCGTCGTTCTCTCGGCGATTCTCATCATCGGGGGGGGGGCAATGCTCGGCATCGACTCCGCCGCCGCGCAGGCCCTCAAACTCGCTCATGTCTATGAGACCAGCCACCCTCTCCACGAGGGCGCGCTTGAGGCCGCCAGACTTCTTGAAGAGCGCACCGGCGGCCGGATCACGATGGAAGTCTTCCCCGCCTCCTCGCTCGGCAAGGAAGCCGACCTCAACGAGGCGCTCTCCCTCGGCACCATTGATGTCATCTACACCGGCGCCGGATTCGCGGAAAACATCTACGGACCCATCGCCATCTCCGACTACCCCTTCACGCTGCGAAACCTCAAGCACTGGGACGCCTACCGCAACAGCGACCTCTTCGCCGAACTCTCCGAGGGATACACCGGCGCGAGCGGCGGCAACGAGATTCTCGCGGTCAGCTACTACGGCTCGCGGCATGTCACCTCCAACAAGCCGATCCTCCGGCCGGCGGACATGGCGGGCCTGAAGATCCGCGTTCCCAACGCGCCGTCGTATGTTCTCTTTCCCGAGACGGTGGGCGCCAATCCGACGCCGATCGCCTTCGCGGAGGTCTATCTCTCGCTGCAGCAGGGCGTGGTCGACGCGCAGGAGAATCCGCTCACCACGATTCAGGCGAAGAAGTTCCACGAGGTGCAGAGCAACATCAACCTCACGGGACACATCACCAACTCCATCTTCACCATCGCCTCCGGCGTCACCCTCGCGCGGATGAGCGACGAAGACAAGGAGATCCTCACCGGAGTCCTCGCCGAGACCGCGGACTGGATCACCGAGCAGATCGTTGACGGTGAAAATTCTCTCGTTGAATGGTTCCGCGGCGAGGGCATCACCGTCAACGAGGTGGATCGCGCGCCGTTCATTGAGGCCGTGGCGCCGGCGCTGGTCGCCGGAGACCTGCCCTTCGGCGAGGATGTCTATCGCCGTCTGCAGGCGATTCCGGACGCCCGCTGACCTGTCGCGACCGCCGCGTCCCGTCTCCGCGCGAGGCGGGACGCGCGGCGCGCATGAAAACGGAAGCGGCGGATGGACACGGACTCCGAAAGCGCCCCCGCGCCGCGCGCGGCGGAACATTCGCCCGACGACGAACGGCGGGAGGAGGAAATCCTCGACGACATCTCGGATGTGCGCTGGTTTGACGCGCCCGCTCTCGTCATTTTCGCGATTCTGTTTTTCATTGTCGCGCTGCAGTTTTTCACGCGCTATGTCCTGAACGACAGCCTCGGCTGGACCGAGGAAATCGCCCGCTATTTTCTGATTCTTCTCGCTTTTTCCGGCAGCATCATCTGCGTGCGCAAGAACAGGCATATTTTTCTGGAATTTCTGCATCCGCATCTGCCGCGGCCGGTTCTTAAATTTCTGCTGCCGGCGCTGCAGGCGGCGGTCTGTGTTTTCTTCGCCTACTGCGGCTGGCTCGCCATAGAACTCGCGATGCGGACGAAGAGCAGCATGGTTTCGGTTGATATTCCCAAGTCGGTGATTCACTACGCGGTTTCCGTCTGCTGTTTTTTCATGGCGTTTTTCGCGCTTGTGCGGCTGGCGCGGCTTGTCCGGGGGAGGTTCTAGTGTCTCTGCTGGTTCTTTTCGCGGTGATGTTCACGCTTCTGTTTCTGGGGATTCCGATAGCGGTCGCGCTCGGTCTGGCGTCTCTGTCGTATATCGCGCTTGAGGGGCTTCCGGATGTTCTGCTCATTCACAGGATGATCGGCGGCGTCGACAGTTTTCCGCTTCTGGCGATTCCGTTTTTCATTCTCGCCGGACATCTGATGAACAGCGGCGGCATCACGACCAGAATTTTCGCTCTGGCGCGCGCGCTTGTCGGATGGGCGCCGGGCGGACTCGGACATGTCAACATCGGCGCCAGCGTCATCTTCGCGGGAATGTCGGGCGCCGCCGTCGCCGACGCGGGCGGACTCGGAAACATTGAAATCCGGGCGATGCGCGAGGCCGGCTACGACACCGATTTTTCGGTCGGTGTCACGGCGGCGTCTTCCACGATTGGTCCGATTATTCCGCCGTCGCTGCCGCTGGTGATTTACGGCGTTCTGGCGTCGGTTTCCATAGGACAACTTTTCGTGGCCGGACTGATTCCGGGGCTTCTTCTGGCGCTGGCTCTGATGGTGATGGTGGCGCTGTATGCGCGGCGGCGGGGGTATCCGCGTGACAGCCGGATTGACTTCTGCCGCATCTGGGTCGCGTTCAAGGCGGCGTTTCTGCCTTTGCTGACGCCTGTGATCATTGTCGGCGGGATTGTGAGCGGGGTTTTCACTCCGACGGAGGCGGCGATAGCGGCGGTCTGTTATGCGTTGTTTCTGGGGGTGTTTGTGTATCGCTCGCTCGGCTGGCGTCATATCGTGCGGGTTTCCATGGACACGATAGAGACTTCGGCGGCGGTGCTGATGATTGTGGCGTCGGCGACGGTTTTCGCGTGGATTCTGACGGCGAATCAGGTGGCGACGCTTCTCGGCGACGCGCTGCTCGGACTGACGGAGAGTCCGCATGTTCTGCTGCTGCTGATGATGGCGATGGTTCTGGTGATCGGACTTTTCATGGAGACGATCGCGGCGATCACGATACTGGTTCCTGTGCTTTTGCCGATCGCGGTCGAGGTGGGGATAGATCCGGTGCATCTGGGGATTTTGCTGATATTGAATCTGATGCTTGGCTTGCTGACGCCGCCGGTGGGGATGGTGTTGTTTGTGCTTTCGGACATTTCGGGCGTGAGTTTCGAGCGTTGTATGCGTGCGACGGTGCCGTTTCTGGTTCCGCTGGTTATAGTTTTGCTGCTGATAGTATTTTTCCCCGGGATTGCGTTGTGGCTTCCTGGCCTTCTGTATCCCTGAATCCCTGAGCGCCGCCTGTCGGGCATTCTTTAATCAGGAGACAGACGAAGAACGGCATTTGGCATTAGCGGGCGTTTGACCATTGATGGACAGACGACAATAACGGTGTCAATTAAATCGGGGCGCGGCTTCTGGCATTAGTGGGCGTTTGACTAAGACATTCACGGTGTCGGCTCAAGCGAACGATACCCGCAGATGGGTGCGGGCTAGCCCGCAAAAAAAATTAAATTAAAGATTAAATGGACTATTTAAGGGGTCAATTAAATAAATTGCTTTCTTAATTAATTGACTGCTAATGGTGCCTATTAAATAAATTATTTTCTTTTTAATTTTATTTTTTTGCAGGCAGCGCCTGCGGGCATCAGCGGGTGCGGTTCGCTTGAGCCGACATCGTGAATGTCTTAGTCAAAGTCCCACTAATGCCGAACGCCGCTCTTCGTCTGTCTCTTAATTAAAGGCCGTAAACCTCCAGCGCATTTCCGCCCATCACCGCCGACACCTCCGCCTCGCTCGCGTCACACAGAAAATCCCGCGCCACACCCAGCCAGTCCCCGTAACTAGACGCCAGATTAACCACAGGCCAGTCGCTCCCGAATAATAAACGCTCAAAACCGAAAATGTCGCGCGCATAAGACATGTACGGACGCAAATCCTCCGCCGTCCAGTTCGCGCCCGCCTCCGTCACAAGTCCGGACAACTTGCAAAACACATTCTCAGAACGCGCCGCCGCCGCCAGTCCGGCAGACCACGACTCGAACTCGCCGCCGCCGATCCGCGGCTTCGCGCAATGATCCACCACCACCCGTAAACCAGGATAACGAACCGCAAACTCGCGCAGATAACCAAGATGTCGCGGAAAAACCAGCGCGTCAAACACCAGACCCGCGCCAATCATCGCCTCAATACCACCGCCAAGAGACCCGCCGAGCATCCAGGCGTCATCGGCGATGTCCTGAATCATCGGACGAATCCCCGCCAGCCCGCGCCGCCGCGCCAGTCGCGCGACCGCGTCACCCGCGTCCGGCGCCGCCAGGTCTGTCCAGCCGACAACCCCCCGTATCCAGTCGTGCGCGTCCGACAAGGACAGCAGATACTCCGTCTCCGCCTCGCTGTCGGCGGCCTGAACCGCGATCGTTCCGTCGATTCCGGCGCGATCAAGAATGTTCCGAAGTTCGCCGGGAGAATGATCGCGGTACAACACCTCAAGGTCCGGCGTCAGCCAGCGATAGTCGCCGCGCTCCAGTTTCCAGAAGTGCTGGTGCGAATCAATTTTCATCCTTCGTCCTCGCGCGCCTCGCCCGTGAACGGATTGCCCGCCGGCGCCGGCGCGTCCGCGCGCAGCAGACCCTCTTCCTTGAGCGAGTCCCAGAACGCGGCGGGAATGAAATGCTCCGACCATTTTAACGCCTCCGAGAGTTCGCGGCGGTCGCGCAGTCCCGGAATCACCGACGCGACCCGTTCATGTCCGAGCGGAAACTGCAGCGCCGCCGCCGGCAGCGGCACCCCCCAGCCGCGGCAGACCTCGTCAAGACGCCGCGCCCGCTCAATGACGCCCGCCGGCGCCGCCGTGTAATTCCAGGTGTCGCCGCCGACAAGCACTCCCGAATTGAACGGCCCCCCGACAATCACCGACACCCCGCGCGCCGCGCAGCGCGGAAACAATTCTTCGAGCGCGTCCTGTTCGAGGAGGGTGTATCGTCCGGCGAGGATGAAGGCGTCCCACTCGCCGATTTCGAGCGCGTCCAGGCAGGCGGCGATTTCGTTCACTCCGATGCCGATCGCGCCGGCGCGTCCCGACGCGCGCAATTCCGCGAGCGCGCGCACGCCGCCTGTTGCCAGGTCGCGCATGTGCTTCGTGTTTTCGGCGCCGTGCGTCATTGTTCCGATGTCGTGCGCGAAGAGGATGTCGACGCGTTCCATGCCGAGGCGCTGCAGCGAGTCTTCAAACGAGCGCATGACGCCGTCGTAGCCGTAGTCGTATACGGGGTGGAACGGCAGCGCTTCGTGCCATCCTGCGGTTTCGGCGTCTGCGCGGGCGCCGGGCGCGAGGAGTCTGCCGACTTTCGTGGAGACCGCGCAGTTTTGTCCGCGCACGGCGTTGCCGACGCGGTGTTCCGAGAGTCCGAAGCCGTAGAAGGGGGCGGTGTCGAAGTATCGCACGCCCTGGGCGAGGGCGGCTTCCAGGGTTTCGCGCGCTTCGGATTCGGCGACGGGTTTGAAGAGTCCGCCGACTGGCGCGCCTCCGAATCCGAATGTGGGGATTTCGGGCGTGTTTTGGGCGAGCGGTCGTGCGAGGAATTTTGTCATTGTTTTTTTGAGGTTAGCGAGGGATGTGATGAAGCGTCAAGCCTGTTTTTATTTTGCGGACAGCCAGCCAATTATAGAGACAGCGAAGATCAGCCTCTGGCATTAGTGGGAGTTAAATTTAGACATTAACAGTGCTGGCTCAAGCGAGCGATGCCAGCAGATGGGTGCGGGCTAGCCCGCAAAAAATAAATAATAATTTATTGACTATTTAAGGGGTCAATTAAATCAATTGCCTTTTCATTAATAGACAATTAAAGGTGTCTAATTAAATAAATTAATTTCTTTTTAATTTAATTTTTTTGCAGGCAGCG
>JALCBB010000046.1 GCA_028066985.1 Alphaproteobacteria bacterium | reverse complement strand
TGCCAGCAGATGGGTGCGGGCTAGCCCGCAAAAAAAATAAATTAAAAAGCAATTGGACTGCTTAAGGGGTCAATTAAATAATAGACAATTAATGTGTTAAAAAGCGATGTGTTCTGTTACTAGTTAGACAATTAATGGGGTTAATAAAATTATTAATTAATTCTTTTTTATTTTTTTGCAGGCAGCGCCTGCGGGCGTCAGCGGGTGCTGTTCGCTTGAGCGGCTGTTGTGAATGTCTTAGTCAAACTCCTACTAATGCCAAAGATCGTTCTTCGTCTGTCTCTTAATTTTAAAAGGGGAGGGCCACATGGCCGCGCATGATCAGGCGCGCCGTCCGAACAATGCCCGCCCGCAACAACTCAAACCCCTCGCCCCCCCCATACTCCGCCACAACCTCCAGCAAACCCTGCGGATGCTCCACTCCAACAGCCACAGTTCCGCCGTCCGCCACATCCGCCAGGCCGTCAGCCACCGTCCCCGGACACAAAACACAACTCGTCATGCAAATCGCCCCCGTCACCGCCATCGCCGGATGACAGTCCCACGGCGTGAAATATCGCGCGCAAAACAATCCGCCCCCCCGCGCCTCCGACAACAACCCGAACTTCGGAACCACCGACGACGACACATCCCCCAGACCCATCCGCTCGCCCGCCTCAATTCGCACCCGCTCCATCCGCGCGCGCAACTCGGCGTCCGCGTCAATCTCCGCCGGCGACTCGTAACCCGTCAGACCGAACTCCCCCGCCCGCGCCAGCACCATCGGCACCGCGACATCTATACAGGTCGCTTCAACGCCGCCGACAACATCACGCCGCGCGCCCGTCGGAAACAAGACGCCCGTCCCGGAACCGACCACATTCATAAAGTCCAGCCGCACCGGCGCCGCCGTTCCGGGAACGCCGTCAACCGTCGCCGCGCCGGCGTACTCCACGCGTCCGCCGGGGGTCTGCACGACCGACTCCACGAGCGCGCCCGTGTTGACCGCCAGAATCCGCAGCCGCGTCTCGCCGTCCGCCGCCGCGACCAGTCCGGTCTCCACCGCCGCCGGACCGACCGCCGCGAGCATGTTGCCGCAGGTCGGCGCGAAATCCACGAGCGCCGAGGCGGGCTGCACCTGCGCGAAAAAGTAGTCAATGTCGGCGTCCGCGCGCTCCGAGCGCGACAGCATCACGACCTTCGTCGTCACGGGAGCGCCGCCGCCGAGTCCGTCTATCGTCAGCGGATGCCCCGCGCCCACCGCCGCCGCCAGCGCCCGCGCCAGTTCGTCGCGCCCGGCGGGAAGATCATCGCGCAGAAACACCGGCCCGCGCGACGAACCGCCGCGCATCAGAAGACAGGGAATCTCTCGCTGCGACATAAAACCATCCTAGCGGAACGGCCACGGCAAAGACACATAATACTGCAGCAGACCCGGCGGAAAATCACGATTCAGCAGAGACGCCGCGACCAGCAGAAACACCAGTCCGCCCGCCGTCAGAACGCCCGTCCGCCGCCAGCCCGCGCGTCCGCGCAGACGGAAAAACAGCACCAGAAACACCGCGAGCGCGATCACAAATCCGGCCAGCGCCGTCATCGCCAGAAGCAGAACAAACCACGCCAGCGTCGCCCATACGCCGCGCGGCGGAGCGTCATCCCGCGCCTCGCCGTCGTGAAAAATCTCGTGAGACGGAGCCAGCCGCGTCATTCGCGCCAGCAGAATCAGCGCGCCGAGCGCCGTGAAGCCTCCGACAACCGCCGGAAAGACCTTGTCGTTCAGCGCGCGGATAGAAAGAGAGTCGGCGAGAAGCGCCAGCGAAAACAGCGCCACAAACACGGTGAAAATCATCGGCGCGAGTTTTCCGCCCGTATGCGTTCCGGTGTCTTTGATGCCGCGCGCCTGACGCGCCCCGAACCACACCGAGGCGATCGTGATCATCAGCAGCGCGATCACGATCGGCGAAAAAACATACTCTAAACCCTCGCCGAGACTCCGCGAGAAGCGCGCGCGCGCGATCTGCGTCGCCTGGTAGGTATAGACCTCCGCCTGCGACGCCAGCACGAATCCGATGAGAAACGCCGGACGCGGCCAGCGAAAACGCTGCATCATCAGTCCGAGAATTCCGACGGCGACCAGAGCGCAGAGATCCCAGAGCGTCTGCCGCGACTGAAACGCCGCGAAGGCGATCATCATGAAGATAAACGGCGCCAGCAGCGGAAACGGAATCAGCGTCAGCCGCGCGATGCCGCGCGACATTCCCAGACACAGGCCGGCGCCGAGGATGTTGGCGAGCGCCAGCGACCAGACGATTGTGTAGGTGACCGGGAGTTCGTTGCGCACCATCTGCGGGCCGGTCTCGTAGCCGAGGAGAATCATGCCGCCGATGAACACCGCCATTGAGCCGGAGCCGGGGATTCCGAAGAGCAGGGTCGGCACGAGTCCGCCGCCTTCCTTGGCGTTGTTGGCGCTTTCGGGGGCGATGACGCCGCGGATGTCGCCGCTTCCGAAAGTGTCGCGTTTTTTTGACGACTGCACGGCGTGTCCGTATGCGATCCAGTCGACGACCGAGCCGCCGAGTCCCGGAATCACGCCGACCGCGACGCCGAGCAGGGCGCAGCGCGCCGAGAGCCATCGGTGCCGCCACCAGTCCAGGAAGCCGCCGAGTCTGCCGCCGCCGAGGCGCGCGCCGGCGGCGATCGCGGAGTCGCCGCGCAGCAGCGAGATGATTTCCGGCACCGCGAAGATGCCGAGGCCGACAATCACAAGTTGCAGGCCGTCGCGGAGGTACCAGTGTCCGAGGTCCAGGCGCGAGGAGCCTTGAGCGGGCGCTTCGCCGACCGAGGCGAGCGCCATGCCGAGTCCGGCGGCGACGAGTCCCTTGAGGACGCTGCGTCCGGCGAGCGCCCCGACCATGGAGAAGCCGAAGATCGTCAGCATCAGGAGTTCGGGCAGGCCGAAGGCGAGGACCACGGGTCGTCCGACGACGATGAAGAGGGTGAGGAAGAGGGCGCCGAGGATGCCGCCGAAGAGCGAGGCGGTGAAGGCGGCGGCGAGGGCGCGCGCGGCTTCGCCCTTGCGCGCGAGGGGGAAGCCGTCCAGGACGGTCGCCTGCGAGGACGACGACCCCGGAATCCCGAGCAGCACCGAGGCGAAGGTGTCGGAGGTCGGAATGACGGCGACGAGGCCGACCATCATCGCGAGTCCGGAGACCGGATCCATTCCGAAGAGGAAGGGCAGAACCAGCGACAGTCCGGCGATGCCGCCGAGTCCGGGAAAGACGCCGACCGAGAGTCCGAGCAGCACGCCGACGGCGAGCCAGCCGATGTGCTGCAGGGTGAGGATGAGGCTGAAGGCTTCGCCGAGCGCGGGCAGGGCGATGCCGAGGGCTTCCATTGCGCGGCGGCGTTTTCTTGTTCAGTCCGCGGACACGGCGGCGGACAGAGGAGACGGAGACGGCGCGCGTCCGCGACGGCGACGGTCGCGGCGTCCGCGGCGGCGACGGTCGCGCCGTGTCGGAGTCAGGGGATCAGAGTTCGACGTTGTATCGTTCCATGAGCCAGTTTTTGATCCAGGCGGTGGCGGCCGGATTCACTTCGGTGCCGAGTTTTTTGAAGGTTTCGGCTTTTTGTCCGGTGGCCTGGGGGTAGATGCCGAGGCGTTTTCTGGAGGCTTCGGGGAACTCCGGACGCGCGATGGCGGCGGCGAAGGCGTCGGAGTAGGTCTTGACGAGTTCGGCGCTCGCGCCTTCGGGCAGGAAGACCATTTTCTGCGCGGGGAATCCGGCGATGAAGAAGGCTTTCCATGCTTCCCATGCGGCGCCGGAGGGTTCTCTGCCGTGGACTTCGGCGTAGACTTCCTTGAAGGTCGGGATATCGGGGAAGGTCGGGTCGCGCACGATGTTGCCGGCGTTGTCGAGCGAGCCCCAGGTCATCATGGGCACGGCCTGTCCGGCTTCCACGAGGGGTGTCACATTGGCGAGGTAGGCGGACGAGGTCTGGTAGTCGATGTTGGCTTCGCCGCGTTCAAACATGAGTCTGCCGTCGCCGCGTCCTTTGATGCCGAAGACGGGGTCTACTTTGAGGCCGAGGAGTTCCCAGGCGAGGAGCGGCACGAGGTCGAGGCGGGTGGCGCCCTGGGAGCCGTAGATGAAGTTTTCGCCGAGGATGGAGGTTTTGTCCTGGTTCCACTTGTCGCCGAGGTCTTTGGGGAGGTAGGCGATGCCGCCGGTGGCGGAGGCGAGGACGACATTCCAGTCGCGGTATTCGTATTCCACGCGCGGGTCGTCCAGGAGGTAGGGGAACTGTGTGGAGCCGGAGGTGCCGAGGATGGTGAGGCCGTCGGGTTTGACGCGTTGCGCGAAGTGGTTGGCGCCTTTGGTGGAGCCGGCGCCCGGAATGTTTCTGACGACGACGGTGGGGTTGCCGGGGAGTTCTGCGGCGAGGAGGGGGGCGTAGAATCTTGCCCATTTATCGGAGCCGCCGCCTTCGGAGAAGGGGATGATCCATTCGATGGTTTCGTTCTGGAAGTTGGTCTGTGCGTGTGCGGGGGTGAGGGTGGCGGCGAGGGCGACGGCGACGAGGGCGACGCTGACGGCGAGGGTGGTTGCGAGAGTTTTCATTTTATCCTCCTTGGTGGATTTGGGGGAGTTTAGGGCGGTGTTGTATTTAATGCAAGCCTTGAATTTGTCCAATGTTTCGCGCGAAACATGCTCCTGCCCCCTGCCGCCCCCGCCATTCACCGTCAATTTAATCAATGTTTCTCAAGAAACATCCCTTAATGTTTCGCGCGAACCGCAGGTCGCCAAACATTAAGACCCTCCGGAGAGCGATTTTTGGCATTAGTGGGCGTTTGACTAAGACATTCACGGTGTTGGCTCAAGCGAGCGATACCAGCAGATGGGTGCGGGCTAGCCCGCAAAAAAATTAAAATTTTGATGATTTTCAATGCTTCGCGCGAACCGCAGGTCGCCAAACATCCGGAAGGGGTTAGCGCACGATGCCAAGCAACTCGACGATCGCCGGTCCGTCAAAGCCGAGAAATTGGGCGGCGACCAGCGCTCCGATCACCATAAGGACGCGCTGCATTTTTTCAAATTTGCGGTCCACGCTGTCGAACTTGCGGTCCACCTCGTCAAAGCGGTGCTTGAGGTAATCATAGCGCTCGCGACAGACCTCCTCGTGGCCATCGAGGCGGACGGCGACTATTTTGGCGGCGTCGTCGGCAGGTTCGGAGATAGTGCTCATACCCGTATAATTACACAAAAAGCGACCGATGGCAGGGGGCGGCGGAGGGATGTTTCGCGCGAAACATTTTGAGAATCATTCTAAAATAAGAAACTGAAAACGCAGAAAGGGCGCTCCTCCGCCTCCGCTTTTTTTCGGAATTTAACACAAAACAGCCGGCAAATCAATTTTATTTTTTGCAGGCAGCGCCTGCGGGCATCAGTTGGTGCTGTTCGCTTGAGCCAGCACCCCAAGAGTCTGAATTTTGCGCCCACTAATGCCAAAGGCGAAGCCTTCGCTAAAGATCGCTCTTCGGGGGGTCTTAATGTTTCGCGCGAAACATCGAAAGACTGAAAACATTGAATTTTTTAATTAATGTTTCGCGCGAACCGCAGGTCGCCAAACATTAAAATTCGCCTTTCTTCGTCTTAATTGAAAATTTCGTCCAGTTTTTCAGGGGCGGTCTGACGCAGAAAATCCAGAAAATCTATCGGCACCCAGTTCTGCCGGATCAGATCGCCGTCCATCATGTAAAAATCCATCACCCGAAATGTCACCTCCGCGCCGCTCGCCGGCAAACCCATGAAACCATCGCCCAGATGCCGCGCGATCACACTCGGCCAGCCGCCCGTCACCGCGTAATGTCCGTCGCCGATGCGGATGTAATGCCCGCCGCCATAACGCTCGCGCTCCTCCGGCAGCGCGTCCCACTGCGCCCCGCCCTTGCGATTCGGAAAAGCCAGACGCCACGGCAACTGATGACCGTCAACAAACCCCTCAAGCCCGCGCGTCGTGCCGATGCCCGCCGGTCCGTGCCACATGAAACGCGGATGCCAGGTACAGCGCCGCCCCATCTCAAGCAGTCCGGCGCGTCCGGAGCCGTCAAGGTCGTCGTGCGCGCCGAGTTGATCGTGCATCGCCAGGACCCGCGCCAGACTCGCCCGCGACTCGGCGGCGTCGCTCTCGCGGAACACAAGACCGTCGCCGGAAAGCGGCGCGGGCCACGGCGTTTCGCTGGCGCGGGCGGGGCCGAGGGGCCAGCGTCCGCACTGGCGGACGAGATCAAGGATGTCCCACAGGCAGGACGCGCGCGCGACCCTGCCGGCGGCGTCCAGTTCGTAGACCTCGCCGTAGCGCAGATAGACGAGTTTCCGCGACGCACGGATGCCGAGCCAGTCATTCTGGAAGGTGCCGCAGTAGTGTCCGAGGGCGGCGATGAGGGTTTGATTCTGGTATTCGCCGCCGACGAAGATGAGGTCGCGGCGTTCCATGTCGGGGAGGGCGTTTCTGAGGGGTATCCAGGCGTTGTCGGCGACGGCGGCGGTGCCGGAGTTGTGATTGACGGGGTGCGAGACGCGCCATTCGGCGTTTTCGGCGGCGAATTCCGCGAGGATATTTTTGACGGCGTGCGGCGGGGCTTCGGCGAGTTGGCGGAGCGCGTGATGGAGCCGCCGTTTTTGCTGGAGGAGGGGTTTTGCGTCTGTCATTTATTCATTAATAATGAGCCGGCCTTAGAAAGTCTAATAGACCGGCCTCCGGCATTTTTAATGTTTCGCGCGAAACATCCGGGCGGCGACACCCTCATTTGTCCAATGTTTCACGCGAAACAATTGGCTGCGGGGTTAATGTTTCGCGCGAAACATTAAATTAAGCCCCCCCCCCAGGGAGCGATCTTCGGCATTAGTGGGAGTTTGACCTAGACATTCACAATAGCCGCTCAAGCGAACCGCACCCACTGCCGCCTGCGGGCGCCGCCCGCAAAAAAATTAAATAAAATTGTTTTTTATTAATGGACGGAATACTTGTCACGGTGTTAATGGTGTCTCCCCGCCTTGCTTTTGTTTGGCAAGGCGGGGAGGGGAGGCTTCAGAACGAGATGTTAAACCCGAGCGTGAACTCGGTTGCGCTCTTCACGGTATCGTCGAAGCTCTCTTGAGGATAGTAGCGAACGAGGCCGCGAATCCCGACATTCTCGCTGGCATTAATCTGCATCCCGATGCCCGCGCGAAACAAGGTATCTGTGTCATCGACCTTGCTGGTAACGGCAAGGGGACCATCACGAGCCGGCACGATTCGCGTGAGTTGATACTCGATGGAAGCTCGCACGATCCCGGCGGTGACGATTGCCTCCACGGGACTGTCGCTCAAAGGAAAGAAGAAGAGACCATCAGCTCCGAAAGAGTTTAATTTGACGCCGGCGGTCGTTGCAGAATCGTCGGCTTCGAGTCTTTTGTAGCTCAATTCGGCGCCGAAACGATCGGTGAAGCGAGCGCCTGCATAAACTCCGAGGCCGCCATATGAGTCATCGAGCGAGCTGCCTGAGCTGTTCGCATAGTCAGCTCTCAGGCTGGTGTATTCCAAGCCGGCGTAGGAACGAGACTCTTGCGCGCCGGCGGGGTGAGGCACGGCGAACATTAAGACGGCGGCCGCGATAATTAACGAATACAGAATTCTCATTGTGAGAGTCTCCTTGGTTCACTGGGTTGCGGAACCCCAACGCGGCGCGTTGGGTTTCGCCAGCAACTCAGCGAACCAGACAGACTCCCCCCGTCCGGGGGGGGGGGGGACGGGTATATCGTTATTCTAGCGGGAGGCCCTGTTCGGACACCGCCAGGCTGATGGCACGGAGACAATACAGCCTGCGAGCGAACAGCGCAAGCGCCGCGAGCGGGAGACAATCACAGAGGGAAAATAAATATATGCCGACATCTGTGTCGGGTCTTGCCATCAGCCTGGCGAGCCAGACGGATCCCGCTTATTTCCGCGAGGGTGTTGTATTCGGCGAGAGGCCCGACCTTTGGGCGTCGCCAAGCTGATGGCGGAGAGACGATACTACGCGCGGCTGAATTACGCAAGAAAGCGCGGGCGCTGTGGCTGGATATCTGCGCGGTTTATTTATTTTCTGTCGTGTTGTGGAGGCGAATTGGGCGAGGTCTGCTTTGCCGGACGCAATTCGGTGTTTTGGCGACAGGATGCCGCCCGCGAAAAACTGGATGAAATTTTCAATTAAGACGAAGAAAAGCGAATTTTTAATGTTTCGCGCGAACCGCAGGTCGCCAAACATTAAGCCCCCCCGAAGAGCGATTTTCGGCATTAGTGGGAGTTTGACCTAGACATTCACAATAGCCGCTCAAGCGAGCGATGCCAGCAGATGGGTGCGGGCTAGCCCGCAAAAAATAAATAATAATTTATTGACTATTTAAGGGGTCAATTAAATAAATTAATTTCTTTTTAATTTAATTTTTTTGCAGGCAGCGCCTGCGGGCATCAGTGGGCATCGCTCGCTTGAGCCAGCACCCCAAGAGTCTGAATTTTGCGCCCACTAATGCCAAAGATCGCTCCCTGGGGGGTCTTAATGTTTCGCGCGAACCGCAGGTCGCCAAACATTAAATAAATTGACGACGAATGGCGGCGGGGGGGCAGGGGGGTATGTTTCGCAAGAAACAATTGGGCATTTGACGAATTAAGGGGTCATTAATGTTTCGCGCGAAACATTGATTAAATTGACGGCGAATGGCGGGGGGGCAGCAGGGGGCAGGGGGCAAGGGTATGTTTCGCAAGAAACATTGGACAAATTCAAGGCTTGCATTAAATATAATACCCCCCTAAACTCCCCTAAATCCCCAAGGAGGACAAAAAATGAAAACTCTCACAGCCACACTCGCCCTCATCGGCGCCGTCACCCTCGCCCTCTCCACCACCCCCGCCCACGCCGCCTGCCCCGTCAGCAACGGCTCCGTACGCATCCTCGGCAACGACTTCCCCGCCATCCAGGCCGTCGCCGCAGGCGCCGAATCCTGCGCCGCCAACGCCGAATTCTCCAAAAACCTCACCAGCGAACACCTCGCCATCGCCGTCGAAGCGCTCACCGTCAATCCCGCCCAGTACACAACCCAGATCATCGCCAACTCCTCCATCGTCGCCCTCCTCAACGAAGGCCTCATCCGCCCCCTCGACAACTACATCGCCGACTCCGACCAGTTCTTCAAAAACACCCAGCTCATCTCCATCGACGGCGAGGTCATGGCGATCGCCTTCATGGCGAACGCCCAGCACCTCTTCTACCGCGAAGACATCCTCCGCGAAGCCGGAATCACCGCGCCGCCCGCAACCTACGAGGAAGTCCTCGCCGCCGCGCGCCGCATCAAAGACCTCGGCATTCTTGAGTATCCGGTCGGCGGCACCTACAAAGCCGGCTGGAACCTCGGCGAAGAATTCGTCAACATGTACTTCGGATACGGCGGCGAACTCTTCAAATCAGGCTCCGCCGAACCGAACATCAACAACTCCACCGGCGAAGCGACCCTCGCCATGATGCAGCGCCTCGCCCTCTTCATGAATCCGGACTTCCTCACCCACGACTCCAACGCGATCCAGGCGGAGTTTGAGGCCGGCAACATCGCCCTCGCGAACCTGTGGGGCTCGCGCGCGGCGGCTGTCACCGACAACGAAGGCTCCACGCCCGCCATCGCCGGCGCCATCAAGTTCGCGGGCGCGCCGACCGTCGGCGGCGGCGACATCCCCGCGACCACAATGTGGTGGGACGGCTTCACCGTCGCCAAAAACATCTCCGACGAAGACGCCCGCGCGACCTTTGACGCCCTCGCCCACGGCGCCTCCGCCGAGATCGCCAACGCCAACAGCGACGCCGCCGTCTGGCTCACCGACGGCTTCCAGCCCGGCCCCGCCGCCGGCGGCGTGCTGGCGTCGGCGGAGGCGGGGGCGCGTCCGTATCCGATGCTGCCCTACATCGGACTCCTCCACACCGCCCTCGGCAACGAACTCGTGGAGTTCATGCAGGGACGCGAAACCGCCAAACAGGCGCTGCGCGATGTTGAGGCGGCGTATACGGCGGCGGCGAAAGAGGCGGGCTTCCTGCAGTAACGCCGCGACGCCGACGCGCGGCGCGAGGGAGCGCGAATCGTGCCGCACCGCGCGTTTTTCTGGTTCATTCTGCCGTCGGCGACGGCGATGCTGCTTTTTATCGCGCTGCCGATAGGCTCGGTGGCGGTGCAGTCGCTCTTCGTGGAGCATCCGCGGGTCATTGTGGAGGTTGAGAACTGCGGGCCCTTCGGCTGCGAGATCGAGTCGGTCGTTGACACGGAGGCGACCGAGGCGCTGCGCCGCGAAAAGCCTCTCGGACGCTTCAACGGTTTCGGCACTTACATCAACCGCAATCATCTCGCCTTCGCGGAACTCGGCGAACTCTGGCGCGAGTCGTCGGGCGCGCGCGAGTTTCTGGACGCGGCTTTGTCGCTGCCGTTTTACAAGGCGCTGTCGTTCACGCTTGCCTATACATTTCTGGTGACGCCTCTGGTCATTCTGCTCGGATTTATGATTGCTCTGGCGGTGAACGCGCTCCCGCGACTGATTAAAGGTCCGGTGATTTTCGCGTCATTGCTGCCGTTTATCATCACGCCGTTGATAGGGTCGCTGGTTTTGTTCTGGATGATTGACGCGAACGGCATTCTGGGCGCGTCTTTGCAGCGGCTGCTGGACGCGCCGGATCTGTCTTTGAAGGCGTCGGCGGGACTGACATGGCTGGTGCTGTTTGTGTACGGCGTGTGGCATTCGGCGCCGTTCGCGTTCATTGTTTTCTACGCCGGACTGCAGACGGTGCCGCAGGACACGCTTGAGTCGGCGATGATTGACGGCGCCGGCGCGTGGTCGCGGGTGTGGTATGTGGTGGTTCCGCATCTGGCGCCGCTGGTGGTGTTTGTGGCGTTGATTCAGCTGATGGACAACTTCCGTGTGTTTGAGCCGATTGTGGGGTTCAGCGCGTCGGCGAACGCGACATCGTTGTCGTGGATTATTTTCAATGATTTACGAAGCGAGGGTGTGCAGTTGTTTGGTTCGGCGGCGGCGACATCTATGCTGACGCTTGTAGGTGTGGCGGTTTTGATAGCGCCGGTGCTGGCGCGGACCTGGCGTGATTTCCAGCGCAAGGGCTGACGGCGACGATGACAATGACGACGACAACTTTTGGACTCCCCGAAGCACGGCCCCTGGCATTAGTGGGCGAGGCTTTCAGACTCTTGGGGTCGCCGCTCAAGCGAACCGCACCCACTGTCGCCCGCGGGCGCTGCCCGCAAAAAATTAAAATTGCCCTCTCCTTAATTAAGGGGACAGACGACGACCACGGCAACGGGTCAATCGGCGATAAGCCTCCGGCATTAGCGGGCGAGGTCTCATTGACTGTTAACGGTGTCGGCTCAAGCGAGCGACGCCCGCTGTCGCCTGTCGGCGCTGCCGACAAATTAAAATTGTTTTTCCATTTATTTTTTTGCGGGCAGCGCCCGCAGGCATCAGTTGGCGCGGTTCGCTTGAGCCGACACCGTGACTGTCTTAGTCAAACTCCCACTAATGCCGGGGGTTTGTCGTCGGGGGGATTGGTGAAATGACGGCGACAAAAAATCTTCCGCCTTTCCTGTCGTGGCAGGCGGCCGCCTTCGCATTCGTCGGAGTGTGGCTCGTCCTCGCCGCATTCCCCTTCCTCTGGACACTCTGGGGCTCCTTCAAAGTAGAAGGCGACTTCTTCTCCCGACACGACTGGGCAAACGCCCTCTACGGCACCTTCACCACCGCCGAAACCGGCGACGCCTTCACCTCCCAGGGCTACGAAGGCGCCTGGATAGAACGCGAATTCTGGCGCGCCGCCCTCAACACGACAATCGTCACCTTCTTCGTGGTGACGATCTCGCTGACCTTCGGCACCCTCGGCGGCTACGCCCTCTCGCGCTCGCCGCACCGCTACGCCTTCTGGATACTCATCGCCGCCCTCGCTTTCCGCGCGATGCCGCACATCACGCTGGTCTCGGGATATCTCCTGCCCTTCTTTGAACTCAACCTCTGGGGACACCTGCCGACCGCGATCATCGTCCTGGTCGCCATCAATCAGCCCTTCACCCTGTGGATGCTCTACGCGTTCTTCCTCGGCATCCCCAAAGACCTGGACGAAAGCGCGATGATTGACGGCTGCTCGCGCTTTGAGGCGTTTCGTCTCGTGATCATGCCCGTGATGTGGCCCGGCGTCGTGACGACGGGATTGTTTTCGTTTCTGCTGGCGTACAACGACTTCGCGGTGACGGCGACGATTTTGTCGCAGCAGAATCAGACGATGGTGCCGGCGATCGCGAGTTTCCTCGGAACGACGCAGGTGCAGGGCGATGTGATGTTCGCGGTGGCGGCGGTGGTCTCGGCGACGGTGCCGTTGTTCGTGCTGGTGATGTTTTTCCAGCGGCAACTCGTGAGCGGACTCACCGCCGGCGCCGTCAAGGGCTGACACACTCGGACAAGGAGACGACAATGGCGGAGATCAGACTGCGCGACCTCACGAAACGCTGGGGAGACTTCACGGCGGTGGACAGACTCAATCTGACGATAGCGGAGTCGGAGTTTCTGGTGCTGCTCGGTCCGTCGGGCTGCGGCAAGACGACGACGATGCGCATGATCGCCGGACTTGAAGAGGCGACTTCGGGCGAAATCTGGATCGGCGACGACAAGGTGAACGGCGTGGAGCCGAAGGATCGGGATGTCGCGATGGTCTTTCAGAGTTACGGACTCTATCCGACGATGACGGTGTATGAGAACATACATTTTCCGCTGCGGATGCGGGGCGTGGCGAAGTCGGAGCGTCACGGCCGTGTTTTGCGCGCGGCGGAGATGGTGGAACTGGGCGATCTGCTGGACCGGCGTCCTGCGGCGTTGTCCGGGGGGCAGCGGCAGCGGGTGGCGCTGGCGCGGGCGATTGTGCGCGAGCCGCGGGCGTTTCTGATGGACGAGCCGTTGTCCAACCTGGACGCGAAGTTGCGGGTTTCAACGCGGGCGCAGATCAAGAATTTGAGTCATGCGCTGCGGGTGACGACGATTTATGTGACGCATGACCAGGTTGAGGCGATGACTCTGGCGGACCGGGTTGTGGTGATGGACGGCGGCGTGGCGCGACAGATCGGCGCGCCGACGGAGATTTATGATCGTCCGGCGAATGTGTTTGTGGCGGGATTTATCGGTTCGCCGGCGATGAATCTGGTGCGCGGCGAGGTTGCGGGGGGATGTTTTGAGGCGGAGCATGTGCGTGTTGCGGGTCTTGGCGGGGTGCGTGACGGGGCGGCGGTTCTGGGTTTTCGCGCGGAGGATGTTTTGCTGACGGGTGCGGGGGAGGCGGCGACGGCGGAGGCGCCGGGGGTTTCTGGTTTACGCGCGCCTGTGTATTCGGTGGAGTTGCTTGGGGAGTCGACGATGGTGACGGTGCGGATTGGCGGTGTGATTGTTTCTTTGCGGGCGGCGAAGGATTTTCGTGTGGAGATCGGTGATGAAGTATCTGCGGTTATTGACGCGGATATTTGTCATTTATTTGACGCTGTGACGGGCGACCGTTTAGAAAGTTAACGAAGAGCCGGCTTCTGGCATTAGTGGGAGTCTGACTAAGACATTCACGGTGCCGGCTCAAGCGAACTGTGCCAACTGATGCCCGCAGGCGCTGCCTGCAAAAAAATAAATTAAAGATTAATTGGACTGTTTAAGGGGTCAAATTAAATAAATTCTTCTCTTATTAACATAGACAATTAATGGTGTCATTAAATAAAATGTTTTCTTATTATTTTTTAATTTTTTTTTGCGGGCTAGCCCGCACCCGTCTGCTGGCATCGCTCGCTTGAGCC
>JALCBB010000045.1 GCA_028066985.1 Alphaproteobacteria bacterium | reverse complement strand
TAAACAGTCCATTTAATCTTTAATTTAATTTTTTTTTGCGGGCTAGCCCGCACCCGTCTGCCGGCATCGCTCGCTTGAGCCAGCGCCGTGAATGTCTATGTCTAACTCCCACTAATGCCAGGGGCGGTTCGTCGTTTGTCTCTTATTAAAATTAACGCCCGCTGATGCCGGAGGCTACTCTTCGGCGGGGCGCCAGCGGCGACGGTTCCAAAGCCATTGCTCAGGAGCCTCGGAAATCCATTGACCGAAAATGTCGTTAATCTTCTGCGTGAGCGCGGCGGTGTCGCCGTTAAAGTCTTCGGGACGAAACACAGGGCCAAGATCAATCTCATAACGATGCAAATCCACACTCCGCGCGCGAAACATCACAACAGGCGCGCCGCTCATCACCGCCAGCCGCGCCGGAATATCATTCAGAAGAACATCCCGCCCGAGCAACTTCCCCGCCACGCCACCGCGCACCCGCTGATCCGCCAGCAGCGCGATAGACGACCTCTCGCGCAGCGCCGCCAGCAGTCCCGCGCGCGCGTCTCCGCTCGCGGCGCGAGTAAGAAACTTCACATCGCGCCCGCAGCGCAGACGATTCCGCAGCACCTCCCTCTCAAGACTCGCGAGCGGCAACTCATGCACAGGCATCACAACAGGATGTCCGAGCCGCCGATTAACAGCGACACACGCGACCTCCCACGAAGCGAAATGTCCGCTGACAAGAATGACCTGCCCGGCAAGAAGAGCCTCCGCCTCGGGAGACGACTTCACGCCGACAAACTCCGGCGCCCCGTCGCGTCCGCCGCCGCCGAGACTTCTCGGATGCCCGATCTCGGCGAGATTGCGCGGCAGCAGCGCGAAAGACATCCGCGCGATGCGTCGCGCCCGCCGCTCGTCGGCGTCGGGAAGGGCGGCGCGAATTTGCGAGACAAGTTCGTCGCGCCGCCGGCGTCCCCACAAAAACCAGAGCGGACGCGACACGCCGTCGGCGACACGCAGCGCGACACGGCGCGGCGGCGTCCAGAGCAGAAGCCGCACCGCCGCCGCCGCCGCGACCTCGCTGACAACTTTTCCGCCGACCCTGCCGCGCGTCATCCCGCGTCCTTTTTAAGGACAGACTCAATCAGCGCCAGGAGTTCCGCCGCGCGTTCGGGCTGAAGGCGTACGCGCGCGACCTCGGCGAAATCGCCGGGCAGTCGCGCCGCGTCTTTCTCGGTTGTGACGAGCGCGGCGCCGGCGCTGTCGGCGAGCGCTTTCAGGTCGCGCAGGTCGCGCGCTCCGTAGCGATGATGATCGCCGAAGGCGCGCGTGTGTACGAGTTCGGCGCCGGCGCCGCGCAGCGAGTGAAAGAAGCGCCGCGGCCGCGCGATGCCGCAGAACGCGACAAGGCGCCGCCCGTGAAATTCCGCGCCGTTCTCCGACACCAGCCGCCCGTGAAACACAGGACGCGAAAAGTCCCCGAGAAATTCCGCCGCCTCCGCCGCCGGCTCGGAGTCGTGCGTGATGAAAACGGCGTCGGCGCGCGCGAGTCCCGCCGCGAGCGGTTCGCGCAGGGGTCCGGCGGGCACGAGCCGTCCGTTGCCGCATTTGCAGCCGGCGTTGAAGGCGGTGATGACGAAATCCTTGCCGAATGTCGGCGACTGCATTCCGTCGTCGCTGATGACGCCGGCCGCGCCTGTTTCGGCGGCGGCGCGCACGGCTTGTCCGCGCTGCTGTCCGACCCATGTCGGGGCGACCGCGGCGATCATGCATGCTTCGTCGCCGTGCCGCGCGACCTGCGGAGCGACGCCGCCCTCGCCGACGCGTTCAAAATTTCTGACGCTTCCGCCGACGCCGCGCGCGAGTCCGTGCACATCCGCGCCGCGCTCGCGCAGCGTCTTCAGCAGCCACAGGACAAGCGGCGTCTTGCCGCCTCCGCCGGCGACGACATTGCCGACGCAGATCACGGGACACCCCGCGACGGTCGCGGCGTGTCGTTCGGCGCGTCGCCGCAGTTCCGCGCCGGCTCCCCAGGCGACCGACAGCGGCGCGAGCGCGACCGCGAGCGGATGCGAGCGTCCGCCGTTCCAGAAGGCGGGAGTTCTCACGGGTTTTGCCGGTCGCGGATGTCTTCTTCGGCTGCGGTTGTTCTGGCGGCGAAGGGGTTTCCGACTCGCATTTGCGTGCGAACGAGGCGCGCGTATCGTCCGCCCTTCGCCATAAGTTCGTCGTGGCTGCCGCTCTCGGAGAGATGTCCGCCTTCAATGACGAAGATGCGGTCGGCGTGTCTGACGGTTGAGAGGCGATGCGCGATGAGCAGCACGGTTTGTTTGCCGCCGCGATTTTTCATTGTGTTATGCACGAACGACTCGGACTCGGCGTCGAGCGACGAGGTTGCTTCGTCTAACAGCAGCAGCCGCGCCTCGCGCAGGAGCGCGCGCGCGAGGGCGAGGCGCTGTCGCTGTCCGCCGGAGAGTTTGACGCCGCGCGCGCCGATGAGGGTGTTGTATCCGTCGGGCAGGCTGCTGATGAAGTTGTGGATATCGGCGTCTTTGGCGGCGGCGGTGACGGCGTGCTGCGGCGGCGTTTTTTCGAGGCCGTAGAGCAGGTTGTTTTTGACGGTGTCGTCGAAGAATTCGGCTTCCTGGCTGACGAGGGCGATGGTGCCGCGCAGGGATTTGAAGGTGAGGCCGCGGATATTTTGATCGGCGAGTCTGACTTCGCCGTGTCCGGGGTCCCAGAAGCGGAGCAGGATATTGAACAGCGTTGATTTCCCTGCGCCTGACGGCCCGACGAAGGCGATGGTGCTGCCGGCGGGGATATTGAAGGAGACATCGTGAAGCGCGAAGCGGCTGTCGCCGGAGTAGGAGAAGGAGACATTTTTAAATTCCACGGCGACGCCGTTGACGCCGGCGGGGACATTAACGGCGCCGCCGTTGACATCAACGGCGACATTAACGGCGCCGTTTTTGTCGTCCCTGTCGTCGTCCCCGGAGACATTAACGGCGCCGCGCTTGCCGTCATTGACATTAACGGAGACATTGACGGCGCCTTCATTGTCGTCCCTGTCATCGTCCTTGACTCCCGTGTCGTCGTTGACATCAACGGCGACATTAACGGCGCCGCGTTTGTCGTCCCTGTCGTCGTCCCCGGAGACATTAACGGCGCCGTTTTTGTCGTCCGCGACATTCGGAATTCGCAGGTCTTTCGCATCGGGAGCCTCGCGCACCTGCGGCGAGACAAGAAAAAGCCCGTAGACCCGCTGCAGCGCGGCGAGTCCGTTCTGCATTGAGAGATAGTTCCGCGAAAGTTGCCTGAGCGGCTGATTGGTGGCGATGAGCGCGATGAAAAACGCCGTGATCTCGCCCGTAGACGCGCTGCCCTGCTGCACGCGGTAGGCGCCGTACGCGAATCCGGCGGTGACGCCGATGAGGGCGCAACTTTCCAGGAGCGGCCCGGCGAGGGCGTTGAGTCTGTCCATTCGAAAGATGGCGCGGCGGAGTTCGGTCAGGCGGCGATGCACTCTGCCGACTTCGCGCTGCTCTTCCACGGCGGCTTTGACGCTGCGGATTCCGATGACGACCTCCTCCAGATGCCTGAGGAGTTCGGCGCGTTCTTCCTGCGCGAGGCCGGCGTAGTGCCGCGCGCGCCGGGCGAGACGCCGCACGAGGTGAAACACGAGCGGCGATAGCGCGATGACGACAAGCGAGAGAAGCCAGTCTTTCCAGAACATGAATGCGATGAGTCCGGCGGCGAGGGTCGCGTTGCGGGCGACGCCGAGGACGGCGCTGCGGAACATATGCTGAATCTGCTCGGCGTCGTTGACGATATAGGAAAGCACACGCCCCGGATTTTCGGAGATGAAGAATCCGTAATCCAGCCTGACGATGTGCGCGAAGAGATCGTTCTTGAGGTCGGTGGCGAGTTTCTGGAGCAGGTAGGGCAGCAGCAGTCCGTAGCCGGCCTGGGCGAGGGCGGCGCCGATGCCCGCGGCGAAGAAGTAGGCGAGGATGCCGATGCCCGACGGGCTGAGTCCGGCGGTGAGGAGTCTGTCCAGGACGCCCTCAATGGCGTGAACGACCATGACGCCGGCGCCGCTGCTGAGCACCATGAGAACGGCGGACGGAATCAGCAGTTTCCAGTACGGCATGACATATTTGCGTACGAACCAGCGCCGTGTCTGTCGTGGCGGCGCGAGCGCGGTGGGAAGTCGGGCGGACATTTTTCTTTAACGCGGACGGATGACGATAACAGTGACGATGAAGGCGAAGGCTTGAGAAGAGGGCGGCAGTGACGGTGACGACCGATGACGATGACGGCGCGGCGGTGAAGGTGACAGTTTTCGTTGACAGCGACAGCGACGGTGACGGGACTTTAACTTGCTCCCGCGAGCGTGAGGTTGTGAACGAGAAGGCTCGGACTGTTCGTGGCGGTGCGGAACTTCAGGTCGTCGCCGGCCTTGAGTGTCGGGAGGAAGTTGAGGATATTTCCGGCGAGGGTGAATCCGGATATTGGTTCGGCGCGCTGTCCGTTGCGAATTTTGAATCCTGCGGCGGCGCGGCTCCAGTCGCCGGTGACGGGATTGAATCCGAAACCGAAGAGGTCTGTGATCCAGACGCCTTCGCCGGTGCCGCCGCCCATTGATTGAAGGAGCGTTTCCAGCGGAATGTTCCCGCCGTGGAGGTGCAGGTTGGATGTGCCGGGGCTTGGACTGCCGCGTCCCGACGCGTTCGCGGACGGCTCGCGTTTGAGTCTGCGCGCCGAGGCGAGATCCAGGAGCGGCTGAGCGAAGGTTCCGCTGGCGAAGAGGGTGAGTTTTTTTGTGGCGAGACCTTCGGCGTCGACGGCTTTTGAGGCGAGACCTTTTTCGCGGAGCGGGTCGTCTATGAGCGAGAGGTGTTCCGGCAGAATTTTCTGCTCTTCGCGCCCGATGAGAAACGAGGTGCCGCGAGTGAGGGCTTCTCCGTTGGCGGCGCCGGCGAGCGCGGAGAGGAAGCCGGCGGCGACGCGGGGTTCAAAGATCGCGTCGGTGGTGGTGCTTTTCGGGGGTTCGGGATTGAGTCTGGCGACGGCGCGCTGCGCGGCTTTGGCGGCGATGTCGGCGGCGGGTTCCAGGTCTTTTGAGTGCCTTGCGAGTGAAGATTCCCAGTCCACCTGCATGTCGGCGTTTTCGCCTGCGACCATTGCGGCGGAGATGGCGGCGAGGGTTGTGGTGCTGGAGTATTCGAGTCCGTTTGAGGCGCGGTGCGTGAGGTGGCTGCGCGAGAAGTTTGCTTCGGCGGATTCGGACGCGGTGACGCCGCTGGTGGCGCGTCCGATTTCGTCCATCTCCTGGCATTGATTGAGGAGTTGCTGCGGGGCAGGGGTATCGGGGTCGTTCTGGTTGAGGGCGGGCGGATTTTTGGCGAGTTGTTCGGGTTCGGCGAGGCCGAGGGCGGGGTCTGGCGGCGCGAGTTTCGCCATTTCGCGGATGCGGCTGACGAGTTCGCTGATGGTTTGCGGCGAGAGGTCGCTGGTTGTGCCGGAGGCTTCGGCGAGTTGTGTTTTGCTGGTGGAGCCGGAGGTTTTGACTTCGGCGAGGATGCGGATTTGGAGGGAGTAGTTTTCTTCGGCGGTGATTTCTTCGCGCTTGCCGTTGCGCATTTTGCAGGAGAGGGCGGTATGTTTGAGGGTGATGATTTCGGCGCTGTGGGTGCGGGGGTTTTGGGTGGCGGCGAGGGCGATCGCGGCCGCGTCCTGGAGGGGGGAGGGGTTTTGGGCGCTCATTTGTTCAGTATAGCATTTTTTGACTTTAATTAAGAGACAGACGAAGAGCAGCCCTTGGCATTAGTGGGCGTTGGACTAAGACATTCACGATGCTGGCTCAAGCGAACCGCACCCACTGATGGGTGCGGGCTAGCCCGCAAAAAAATAAAATTTGTTTCAAGGGCTTCATTGACGGCGCCGCGCTTTTCGTTCTTTACCGTCCTACTTAAAGGTAAATTAAAGTGTGCGCCGTCAGGCGCACTCGTCGCGCGGACGCAGTCCGCGCCTGGCGAGGCCGTGCGCGTGCGCCGCAGGCGCACACAACGCGCGCCTTGCCCACTTAATCCTGTGTCGGATCCCACCCCTCTCCCCCCGTCGGCACTGTTTTATCGGGAGAGTCGGGAATGTCATCCGCGTCGACACCTTCGGGCAGAAGAGGCGCACCATATCCTCCGTTCCTGTCCCACCAGCAACCCTTAAGCAGCGCCTTCAGCTCATGTGCAGAGACATCTCTTTTTACGCTCTTTATAATGCCCCTGAAGTTGGCGGCGTTAATCTGGGTTTTGTGAAAACGGACAGATCCTTCCTCCGTCAGCAGTGTCGATCCCCCCAACTTAGCTTGGGTTAAGTCGGCTCCTGTCAAATCGGCGCCCAGCAGACAACCGTGTCGCAAGTCGGCGGAAGCTAAAGAGGTTCCGCTCAAATTAGCTCCGGTTAAATCGGCATAGCGTAAATCAGTTCCGATAAATCGGGCATCGCTCAAATTAGCGCCTTTTAACCTTGCTCCCGTCATTTCGGCATGAGAGAATACAGACTTTGACAAGTCTACTTCCGAATCAACCCGCATGCTCAGGCAGTGGTCGAAATTGGCGTGAATTTTCAGTCTTTTTTCCAGGCGGTGCTGCTTTATCAAGTCTCCGATCAAGATCAGACCACTTAAATCGTAGTCATAATCATAATCAGGGTCATAATCATAGCCATGACCATGATTATGGTAACACAAACCCAAGGCACTGCCCTCTTCTTGTTGAGGGTACGCTATCAGAAAGTCAAGACTCTGCTGACGCACATCGCGGTCAGTGCGCGTCGCATCTGATTTTTTGAGGAAATTCTTTCTCTCGTGTGGCCATGTCATCCATGTCGGGTGTGCTTCACGTGGCCGTTGCTGCAGTTCTTTCTCCAGCCGCTCCATATCCTGGCGCCGCATGCTCTCTGTTTGACTGCTCAGTCGCAATACAGCACGAGCCGTGCTGCAAGCCATCTTCAGGTGTCTGCCCCTGTCTTCATCCTCTGGATCCTCTCGTTCAAACCACAGATGCAACAGTTTCCAGCCTGCCAGCGCACGGGCAGGATTTTTGTCATCCACCGCCATCTGAATGGCATCATTGAATCTTCTGTCGCGACCCTGTTGCCGCGATTCCCTAATTTCCTTGTTGTGGAGAATAATGGAAACTATAACAGCTACAATAGGAACTATAACAGCTGTAACAGCTGTAATAGCAACCCAATGCTCAACCAGCGGAGAGGGCCAGACTGCAATACTAGTGATAACTCGTCCCAACCAATACACGTCTAATGGCATGCCTTTATATGGCTGATATGCCCAGAAGGAAAACACATGAAAGAGAATTATAGATAACAACAATCCGACCACCCCGAAGAGAGGCCGCCCACGCTTCCGCTTGCCTTCCCGCTTCCCCTGTTGCTGATCAGACATCATGCCTCTCCTTATACACCACCCGCCGCGGCACCGCAACCCCGCCCGGGGAGAGCCGCGCCTCCCCGCCCCCCCCCTCTATCTTCAATCCGGACAAATCAGTCAACGGCGCCTGTCGACACATATCGCAGCAAATTCTCCCAGTTCACCTTCCCGTCGCGGCTGATTTTCGCCTCGTCAAGAAAGTCAACGATAGAACGACACGCCTGCTCCCTGGACCCCCTCAGTCCGTTTTCGGCATGCCGCTTGATCACCTCGAGCAGCCACAGGTATGTCTCCTCGCGGCCGCTTATCTCCTGCCAGAACGACGGGCCGACATAGGTGTAGAAAAATCCCCTGTCCCTGATTCTGGCGCGGCCGTAGCAGATTCCCTCGATGCAGGTGACCCGCTGCCGGGCGCCCCGCCGATAAATCCGCGAGGCCGTGCGGAAATTTTCCTCCAGCCTCTTTCGCTGACCGGAATTTCCCCAGTTCTCGCTCGACTTCACCTGCACGATCACACGCCCCTGATCCTCACTGCCCGCATACTCCAGGTCTATGCCCTCGGTCGTGGACTTTGAACCTCCCCGCGCATGGTGACAAACGGCGATCGAGCAGTCCTCGAGCAGATCCCCGAATATGGTCTCCTCGCTGGAGGATAAATACGCGGAAAGAATAGACTCGGCGAATCTGTCCGCCTCCTCCGCCTTGCGCAGACAGAACAGATACGGATTCTTGCGGCGAAGCACGGCCTGAGGATTGAAATTCGCGGTCAGCTTATCCTCCAGCCTCCGGGAAAACCCCTCGACGATTCCGTCGATCTCGCCCTCAACCCCGGACCACCAGTCCGGACGATCCGGCCCCCCGGCCATCACAGCGCCCTGATGCGTTCCCGCATCAGACGACAATACTCTTCCGACATGTCAATGCCCACGGAACTCCTGCCCAGACGATGAGCCGCGACCAGAGTCGTGCCCGACCCCGCGAACGGATCCAGAACCACATCGCCGGAATCCGTAAACAGGCGAATGAACCAGTCCGGCAGACTTTCGGGAAATGTCGCCGGATGACCGCGATTGCTGCATTCAGTCGCCATGTGCAGGACATTTGTCGGATAAGCCCAGTCGCGCCCCTCCCAGTTCGCCACCCGCTTGCCGAAGTTGCTCATGGTGCGGCTGTTGTCGCGCACTCTGTCCGTCTCGGACAAATTTCTGAGCCGCGCGCTCCGCCAGTTTCCCATCGGAACGCGCACCGCGTCCTGGCGCATTTTGAATTTTTCGCTCCTGGTGAAGTGCAGGACCCTCTCCCATGAATCGCGAAAGCGGTTGGACCACTTTCCGGGGTAGCAGTTTTTCTTGTGCCAGCAGTACTCCTCGACCCAGCGCCAGCCCTGCGCGCGCATTCCGTGAATCAGATCGAGGACATAGGTGTGCCTCTCGCCGTTGACCACGCGCTCCTTGATGTTGAGGATGAACGAGCCGCCCGGATTCAGGCAGTTCAGAATCACTTCGGAGCGCGGAAGAAACCAGTCCACATACTGGTCGGGGTGGACGCCGCCGTAGGTGTTTTTTCTTCTGTCCGCATACGGCGGGGAAGTTATCACCAGGTCCACGGAGCCGTCCGTGATTTTGCCCGGAATGACGCGCAGACAGTCCCCCTTGAATACCGAGGGACGCGTAGCGCTCTCCGACAGACCGAGCCTGGGTGTGTCAACTTGCAGCATGAAAACCTCCGAATCGGCATCATACCAGATTCGGAAAGCGCAATCCAGACGCGGCGAACCGCGCCGACTGATGCCTGCGGGCGTCGCCCGCAAAAAAATAAAAAATTAATTGACTATTAACGGACGGATGACAATCACGGTGTCAATTAAATCGGCGTTCAGCCTTTGGCATTAGTGGGAGTTTGACTAAGATATTCACGATGTTGGTTCAAGCGAACCGCACCAACTAATGGGTGCGGGCCAGCCCGCAAAAAAATTAAATAAAATTAATTTAACCATTTAAGGGGTCAATTAAATAAATTGTTTTCTTATTAATTATAATGGACAAATAATGGGGTCAAAAATGATTTATTTTGTTAATTATTAATAAATATTAATAGACAATTAATGTGTTAAAAAGAGATTTATTCTGTTAATTATTAATAGATAATTAATGGGATCAATTAAATAAATTAATTTCTTTTTAATTTTAATTTTTTGCGGGCGGCGCCCGCAGGCGTCAGTTGGTGCGGCTCGCCTGAGCCAACACCGCGAATGTCCAGGTCAAACGCCCACTAATGCCAGGCAAAGGCTGGTTAAATTACTCTTGACGGCGGAAGGAGATAATATAATTGCACGCAAGCCGGCGCGAAGATAAACGCCAGCCGCCGAATACATCAGGAACCAAACCCGCCATCTCGTCCAAAACAAAACCCGCGCCCTCAAGTCCGATCACCAGTTCCCCCGGCGTCACAAAACTCCGCCAGTCATGCGTCCCCGCCGGCACCACGCCCAGCACCCCCTCCGCCAGCGCAATATCAACAACCCACGACTTCCAGCTCCGATTAATCGTGGAAAAAATCAGCACACCCCCCGGCCGCACCATCCGTCCCGCCGCCGCCGCAAACGCGACAGCATCCTCCACATGCTCGACCACCTCGAGACAAACAACGAGATCATACAGCCGCCGCGCGCGCATGATGTCGGCGAACTCGGCTTCAACAAAAGCAAGCCCCCCGTGCGCCGGACGCTCCCCCTCCGCCGGCAGCGCGGGATCCGCCGCCAGCACCCGAAACCCCGCCTCCGCCAGCGGCAGCGCGACGAGCCCTCCGCCCCCGCCGATATCAAGCGCCCGCGGATTCTTCGCCTTCAGCAGTCCCGCGCGCGCGACCGCCGAAAAAATAAACCCGAGCCGCGCCTCGTTCATCTCGTGCAGGACGCGCCACGCCCCGCCGCGTCCGCGCGCCCACTCGCCGGCGAGCCCGGCGAAGTTCCGGGCGTGATCGGGCTTTGAAGAGACCTTGAGGCGCGCGCGTTCAGACATTTTCAGACATTGTGCCGCCGCAACTATAGCACGCGCAAGGCGGATGTTAACTTTACGCCCCGGACAGGCTAAACTGACGCGAACCGGCACGAACCGACGACACCGCCGCGCTTTCGGCGCATTAATAAGGACTGCCCTCCGCATGAATTCGGCTTCCGCCATGACGCCTTCGCCGCCGCCTGTCTCTTCGGAGCGCGATGACAGTTGTGCTGTGCTTAAATTCGGCGGCACATCTTTGGCGACGCCGGAGCGCATTCGCAGCGCGGCGCGCATTGTGCGCGATGAGTTTCTGCGTCTCGGCGCGGCGGGGGCGGAGCGTCCGAAGGTGGCGGTGGTGGTGTCGGCGATGGGCGGCGACACGGACAGGCTGATATCGCTTGTCCGCGAGGTGAGCGCGACGCACGACATCCGCGAGTTTGACGCGGTGGCGACGACGGGCGAGGTTGTGTCGGCGGCGTTGCTTGCGGTCGCGCTTCAGGATCTCGGTCAGCCCGCGCGCTCGTGGAGCGGCTGGCAATTGCCGATTCACACGACTCCTGTCCACGGCGCCGCGCGCATTCAGGAGATAGACACGCGCGAGATACGCCGCCGCATGGAGCAGGGCGAGGTCGCGGTGATAGCGGGCTACCAGGGCGTTGAGACGGCGCGCAACCGCATGACGACTCTCGGACGCGGCGGCAGCGACACGACCGCGGTCGCGCTGGCGGTTGCGCTTTCTGCGGCGCACTGCGATATTTACACGGATGTCGACGGCGTATACACGGCGGACCCGCGTCTGGTTCCGCGCGCGCGCCTGCTGCGGGAGTTGAGTTATGTGGAGATGCTTGAATTGGCCGCGCTCGGTTCGCGTGTTCTGCAGGGACGCGCGGCGGAACTTGCGGCGAAGAACCGCGTTCGCTTGCGGGTGCGCTCGTCTTTCGGCGACGGCGCCGGCACTTTGCTGGTAGCGGAGACTCAGGCGATGGAGCAGCCATTGGTCCGCGGGCTTGCGTATTCGGTGAGCGAGGCGCGTGTGACGGTGAGCGGATTGCCGAACCGTCCCGGGGTGGCGCGCGCGGTTTTCGCGGTGCTGGACGACGCCGATGTGAACATTGACTTGATAGTGCAGACGGCGATTGAGCGCAGCGAGGTGGTTGACATCACTTTCACTTTGTCGCGCGGCGACAGGGAGCGCGCGCACGCGGCGCTCCGCGACCTGCCGGCGGAGTTCGCGTACGAGCGCATTTCGTGGGACGAGCGCGTGGCGAAGATTTCTGTGGTTGGCATCGGCATGCGCAGTCACAGCGGCGTGGCGCGCAAGTTGTTTGACGCGCTTGCGGAGGGAGGCATCAACATTGAGGCGATTTCCACTTCCGAGATTCGCATTTCGGTTCTGGTCGCGGAGGACAATCTTGAGGAGGCTTTGCGCCTCGCGCATACGGCGTATGGTCTGGACGGCGACGCGACGAATGATCCGACTTTCCCGCCGAGCAATGACGGCGACGGCGACGGTGACGGGAACAGCGACGGTGACGACGACAATGGCGGCGGCGCTGTTGGCGGTGAAGGTGATGACAATGACAGTGATGGTGTCGCGCGACAGAACAAACAACAGGGTAAGCGGCGGGACAAAAAACATCGGCAGGGCAGGGGGGCGTGATGCAGTCGTTGCAGCACCCGCCGACAGCGCCCTGGCGCGGACGCTTCATACGCAAAGGCGCGCGCGAGGAGCCTGTAGGTTTCCGGCTGTGGCGCTGCCGCGAGGAAAAGGGCTATACGCGCGCCGAGGTGGCGCGACGCCTCGCCTTTTCGGAGGCGCGCGTGGCGGCGATAGAGGAAGGCACCTGGAGCGCGCTCCCGCGCGGCGGCGCGCTGTTCGGCTTTGTCCGCAGTTACGCCGAACTTCTCGGCCTTGACGCCGACGACATCCTGCGCTGTCTGCGCCGCGAACTGGACCCGTCGCTCGCGCCGCGCGGCTCGGCGACAGGACATTCGGCGCGCCGCCGTTCCGCTCGACAGGCGATGAGAAAGTTTCTGTTGATTCTGCTGGTGCCGGTGGATCGGGTGCTGGTTTTGTTTGAGACGACCGCGCCCTCGCCGTTTCCGGGGCGGCGACATTTAATACTGGGCTTGCTTTTGTTTGTGCTGGCGTTGTCGCTTTCGCGTTCGGGGGGAACTCCGCCGGCCGACATTCCCGATGCGCCGCGCGCGGAGGCCGGGAGTTCCGAGCGATGAGCGCGCGTTACGAGGCTGAGCCGTTGACGGCGCGGCGCGTGTCGCGTTCGGTGCGTGTTGGCGATGTTCAGGTCGGCGGCGGCGCGCCGATTTCCATTCAGTCTATGACGAACACTTTGACGGCCGACATCGCGGCGACCGAGGCGCAGATTCGCGCGTTGGCTGACGCGGGCGCGGACATTGTGCGTGTTTCGTGTCCTGACGAGGAGTCGACCGCGGCGTTGAAGACATTGACGCGCGCGGCGACGGTGCCGTTGGTGGCGGACATACATTTTCATTATCGCCGTGCGATTGAGGCGGCTTGTAATGGTGCGGCGTGTCTTCGTTTTAATCCTGGCAACATATCGGAGTCGGGACGGGTGCGCGAGGTTGTGCGGGCGGCGCGTGACAACGGGTGTTCTATTCGGATCGGCGTGAATTCGGGTTCGCTGGAGCGTGATCTGCTTGAGCGTTATGGCGGACCGACGGCGGAGGCGCTGGTCGCGAGTGTTTTGCGTCATGCGGAGTTTCTGGAGGAGCATGACTTTCGCGAGTACAAGGTTTCGTGCAAGGCGAGCGAGGTTACGCTGGCGGTTCGGAGCAATCGTTTGCTGGCGTCTCGCACGGACGCGCCGATTCACATTGGCATAACGGAGTCGGGCAGCGCGCGCACGGGTTCTTTGCGTTCGGCGGTTGGTCTGGGTGTTTTGCTTGCGGAGGGCATAGGCGACACTTTGCGGGTATCGCTTGCGGGTGATCCTGTGGAGGAGGTTCGGGTGGCGCGGATGATTTTGCGGTCGCTGGGTTTGCGGAGCGGGGGAGTGCTGGTGGTGGCGTGTCCTGGTTGCGCGCGGCAGCAGTTTGATGTCGGACGGGTGGCGGAGGCGTTGGAGTCTCGTTTTGGCGAGCGGGTTGAAACTTTGCGGGTGTCGGTGATGGGTTGTGTGGTGAACGGACCTGGCGAGGCTTTGGGGAGCGACATTGGACTGACGGGCGGCGGTCGCGGGACGCATCAGGTGTATGTGGGCGGCGAGCGAGCGGGGAGGGTGTGTGCTGGTGATGGTGGCGAGGATGAGTTGGTTGAGGAGTTGAGCCGGTTAGTTGAGGAGCGCCTGGGCTTGACCCAGGGGAGGCAGTGACCCCGCCGCGAATTTTGTTGTTTTGGAGACAAACGAAGCACCGCCTTTGGCATTAGCGGGAGTTAGATTTAGACATTAACAATGTTGGCTCAAGCGAACTGTACCAACTAAT
>JALCBB010000044.1 GCA_028066985.1 Alphaproteobacteria bacterium | reverse complement strand
GGGCATTAGTTGGCATCGCTCGCTTGAGCCAACATCGTGAATGTCTTAGTCAAACGCCCACTAATGCCAAAGGCCGCGCTTCGGATGTCTCTTGACTGGTAAGTGGTGGAGCCGAGGGGAGTCGAACCCCTGACCTCAGCAGTGCGATTGCTGCGCTCTCCCAACTGAGCTACGGCCCCAGCACATACACCATACAACACCCGAAAAAAATCCGCCACCACAAAAAACGGCAGGGACAGCCAGCCACTGGAACTCCGCGCTCCGACCTGCCACAATACCCTCATGCTCGCCCTGCTCAGTCTTCTCGACTCGCTGCTCTGGCTCGCCGAAGTCGCGGTCATTGTCTGGGTCGTCCTCGGATGGCTCCTCGCCCTCAACCTCGGCGGGCCGCTCCGCCTCCACATGGAGCGCCTCGCTCTCTTCCTCAACGGCCTCATTGAGCCTGTCCTGCGGCCTGTCCACCGCGTCCTGCCCCCTGTCGGCGGACTGGACTTCTCGCCGTTAATCCTCCTGATCGCCCTTCACGCCCTGCGTCTTTTTCTGCGCGACATCACCATATCCCTGATCTAAAATCACCAGGGAGGCGTCGCGCAGCCGCAGTCGTTCCAGTTGATCCCAGTGATTCTCCACGGCGGCGGGGTCCGCCGGCGCCATCAGGGACTCGTTCAGCCGCTCGCAGCCCAGCACCATCGCCACGCGGCGCATCTGATCCGCGTCCGCGAACGGAATCACAAAACGGCCGCGCGTTCTGCCGCTCAGACGAATCTCGGCGTCAACCTTCATCCGCTCCTTGATGTTGTACGCGAAAACGCCCGCCATGCTCAGAAGCCAGTCCGGCACATACGACTCAACCTCGCCGCTGACCGCGCGCTGCGCGTCGCGCTTCATCAGTCGCTCAAGTTCCGAGACGCTCAGACTCCGCTCAATCACGAGTTTCGCGTAGCGCGCCGGATTCGCCGAGCGCAACAGCGCCCGTCCGTGCGCCGCCGACAACAGTCCGGCGCCGATAGCGTCCAGAACAGGAGACGGCAAGCCAAGCAGCCGCACCATGTTCGTCACATGCGGACGGCTCTTCGCCACCGCCGTCGCGATCGCGTCCTGCGACATCCGAAATTCGGTCATCAGACGCTGATACGCGCGCGCCTCCTCAATCGGCGAGAGGTCTTCGCGCTGCAGATTTTCAACGAGCGCCGCCTGAAGCGCGGCGTTGTCGTCCATTTCGCGCACGATCACGGGAACCACCCGCAGTCCGGCGATGCCGGCAGCGTGCCAGCGCCGCTCGCCGGCGATGATCTGATAGCGTCCGCCCTCCGCGGGACGCACCACGATCGGCTGCAGAATCCCGTGCGCGCGAATTGAATCCGCGAGAGACGCGATGGCGTCGTCGTCAAAGTTGCGGCGCGGCTGTTCCGAGTTCGGCTGCAGCAGGTCAAGCGCGACACGCGCGACTTCACCTGTCGCCTCCGACTCTTCAACGGACTCTTTAACAGACTCCACGACTTTCGCCGTCTCCGTCTTTGTCGCCGTTCCTGTCGCCGACTCCACAGCCGCCGTCAGTTTGTCCGCCGTTTCTGTCGCTCGGCGGACAACCTCCTTCACGCCGTCCGTCTCGTCCAGAATCGCGTCCAGTCCTCTGCCGAGACGCCGCGCCGGCACGCGCCGACGCTTCGCTGTCTCCGTCTGATTCGCTTCGTTAGACATTGTTGTCATGGTCCTTTCCTGTTTCAGATTTAACCTCCGTTGTTAAACCTCCGTCCCGCGCGAGGAGATGCCGCGTCAGCGCGATATACGCCCGCGACCCCGCGCAGTTCGTGTCGTAGAGCAGCGCCGGCAGTCCGTGCGACGGAGCCTCGGCGAGCCGCACATTGCGCGGAATCACGGTCGGATACACCAGCCGCGGAAAGTGCGCGCGCAGATCTTCAATCACCTGCTCCGACAGGCGGTTGCGCCGATCCACCATCGTCAGCAGGATGCCGTCAATCCGCAGGGCGGAATTAAACCGCTCGCGCACCGACGCCACTGTTTTCATCAGCCGCGACAGTCCTTCAAGCGCGAAGTACTCGGCCTGCATCGGCGCCAGCACGGCGTCGGCGGCGACCAGCGCGTTCAGGGTCAGCAGTCCGAGCGCGGGAGGGCAGTCAATCAGCACATAACTCCAGCGCGCCCCGCCTTCGTCCGCGGACGCAAACTCGGCGAGGACATCGTGCAGACGATGCGCGCGCCGTTCCACTTCGGCGAGTTCCAGTTCGGCGGCGGCGAGGTCGGCGCCGGCGGGCAGGACTTGCAGACCGGGCACTTCGCATGAGCGCACGGCGTCGCGCGCGTCCGCGAGGCCGAGCAGCACTTCGTACACTGCCGCGCCGCCGGGCGACACGCCGAGGCCGGTTGTCGCGTTCGCCTGCGGGTCCATATCCACGAGCAGCACGGGCGGAGACTGCGCCGCCAGCGCGGTCGCGAGGTTGATCGCGGTTGTTGTTTTGCCGACGCCGCCTTTTTGGTTTGCGATTGCGAAGCGGCGCGGCGCGGATGTGGTCGCGTTTGTTTCGGTCATCGTTTCAGTTCCAGGATTGCCGAGCCGTGTTCGGTGCGGCTTTCGTGCGCGGTGCAGTGCCAGCCGGAGGCTTGCGCGATTTTGACGGCTTCGGCGCGGCTGCGGCGTCCCTGATGAAAGAGACACCGCCCGTCCGGACTTAAATGCCGCGCGCCCAATTCCAAAAGACGCGCGACGGGAGCGACGGCGCGCGCGGTGATAATGTCCGCGTTGAGGGACGGCAGTGATTCCGCGCGCGCGCGATGCACTTCGGCGTTGACGCCGCATGTTTCGGCTGCCATTCGCAGGAACGCCGATTTTTTTTCGTTTGCTTCCACGAGGTGCACCTGCCATTTCGGACGCAGTATTGCGATGACGAGGCCGGGAAATCCGGCGCCGCTTCCGAGGTCTGCGAGCGACGGCTGCGCGTTTTCGTCCGCGGGAAGCAATGACACCAACTGCGCCGAGTCCGCGATGTGTCGCCGCCATATGTCGTCCAGCGATGACCGTGACACGAGCGCTGCTGTCGCGCGTTTTTGTTCAACCAGTTCCGCGAGTTTGCGGAGTCGTTTCACCTCTTCGTCTGTCCACCCGAACTCGTCAATCAGGGATGACGACAGAGGCGACGACAAAGAGGACGACGACAACGGCGGCGGTGTTGTTGTCGTTGTTCCCATCGTCATTGTCGTCTCATTGTTTAACGATGACGAAGAGGACGACAACGGCGGCGGTGTCGTTGTCGCTGTTTCCATCGTCATTGTCGTCTCACTCTTTAACGACGATGACGATGACAATGACGGCGGCGCCTTGCCTGTTCCCGTTGTCTCAAGTCGCGCGCGCATCGCCCCCGCCGCTCCCAAGATGATGCATCAACAACACCGCGGCCGCCGGCGACACCAGCCGCTCAACCTCCGCAAAACTCCGCGGACGCGCCGCCTCCAACGCCGAACGCGCCTCGTTGCCAAGACCCGCCACCTCGCCATAATCAATGCCGCGCGGCACACTCCGCCCCAGCGCCAGACGCAAACGCCGAACCTCGCCCTCCTGCCGGCGCAAATACGGCGCATAACGACCGTCAGCCTCCAGAGTCTCAGCCTCGCGCGGCGCAATCTCCTTAAGATCACTCCACAAATCACACAGCGACTGCCAGTCCGCGTTGCCCGACGCAAGCAACTCAGACGCCGACATTGACACATCGCCCGCCGCCGTCCGCGCCGCGCACGACTCAAGACGCGCCCGCCCCTCGTCAAGCCGCCGTCGCCGCCGCGCGAACTCCGCCGCGCGCGCGCCCGACACCAGTCCGCGCGCCTCGCCCCACGGCGTCAGACGCAGATCAGCGTTGTCCGCGCGCAACCGCAGACGATGCTCCGCGCGCGCCGTCAACATCCGATACGGCTCGCGCAAACGCCGCGTGATGAGGTCGTCCAGCATCACGCCGATGTAGGAGTCGGCGCGCGACAGCACGAAGTCCGCCGCGCGCGCGTCCGCGCCGCCGCCGCCCGCCGACACCGCCGCCGCCGCGCCCGCGACCAGTCCCTGCGCCGCCGCCTCCTCGTAGCCGGTCGTGCCGTTGATCTGCCCGGCGAGAAACAGACGCGGCACCGCCTCGCTCTCAAGACTCGGACTCAGACGCCGCGGGTCCGCCGCGTCATACTCAACCGCATACCCCGGACGCAGAATCTCGGCGCGCTCCAGTCCGGGAATCGTGCGCACGAACGCGCGCTGCACAGACTCCGGCAGCGCGTTGGAAATGCCGTTCGGATAAATCACCGCCGCCGCGTCTCCGACAACGCCCTCAGGCTCAAGGAAGACCGTGTGACTCTCGCGCTCCGCGAAGCGCGCGAGTTTGTCCTCAAAACTCGGACAATAGCGAACCCCGACGCCCTCCATCTCGCCGCCGTAAATCGCCGACTCGTGCAGATGCTCGCGGACAAGCGCATGTGTTTCGGGCGTCGTTTTTGTCAGCCAGCAACTGCGCTGCGCCGCCTGTGCTTTCTCGGTGAGGAAGGACAGAAAACTCGGATCCTCGTCGCCTTTCTGTTCTTTGAGTCCCGCGAAGTTGATGCTGTCGGCGGCGAGGCGCGGCGGCGTTCCGGTTTTGAGGCGAAGCAATTCAACCCCAGGTTGAGACGCGAACCAGTCGCGGAGTCTGACGCTCGCCTCGTCGCCCATGCGTCCGGCGGCTTTGCTTTCGCCGCCGATGTGAATGCGCGCGCCGAGGAATGTTCCCGTCGCCAGGACGACCGCCGCCGCCCGGAGACTTCTTCCGTCGGCGAGTCTGACGCCGCATGCCGCGCCGGCGTCGTCCTGCAGGACGGCGGCGACTTCGCCCTCCGCGACATACAACCTTGGGTTGTGTTCTATTTCGCCGGCGACGGCCTGCGCGAAGATATCTCTGTCCGCCTGGACTCTCGGACCGCGCACCGCGGCGCCGCGGCTTCGGTTGAGGAGGCGGAACTGGATCGCGGCGGTGTCGGCGGCGCGCGCGGTGAGGCCGTCCAGGGCGTCTATTTCGCGCAGCAGGTGTCCTTTGCCGAGGCCGCCGAAGGCGGGGTTGCAGGACATCGTGCCGAGGTCGGCGTGGCGGCGGGTGATCAGGGCGACTTTGGCGCCGAGGCGGGAGGCGGCGAGGGCGGCTTCCACGCCGGCGTGTCCGCCGCCGACTACGATGATGTCGTATTTCCGGGGATGTTTCGCGCGAAACATTGTGGATACCCTCCCTTTGTTCTGTATTTTGTGAGAAAAAAGGCGCAGTTCGCCCCCAGATTCGGGGAATTATGCCCTACTCCTCCAGAAAGTCAAGCCCCCACTCCCTCGGCCGTCAAGATGTTTCGCGCGAAACATGCGGGCGGCGCCCGCAGGCATAAGTGGGTGCTGCTCGCTTGAGCCACCGCCGTAAGAGGTCTAAAAGCCTTGCCTACTAATGCCAAAGATCGCTTCAATGTTTCGCACGAACCGCAGGTCGCCAAACATTAAAAAGTGACCGACGACCAATATCCGGCATTAGTGGGCGGAGACTATGGACTAGCCACAGCAGCCGCTCAAGCGAACCGCACCCACAGATGGCTGGCGGCACTGCCGCCAAAAAAATTAAAAAATGTTTCGCACGAAACATTGACCCCCGCCCCGCCATTGCCTGTCGTCCTCGTCCCCTAATTAAAAGGTGTAAATTTTATTTTTTTTGCAGGCAGCGCCTGCGGGCATCAGTGGGTACAGTTCGCTTGAGCCAACGCCTTGAGGGGTCTAAAAGCCCCGCCCACTAATGCCAAAGATCGCTTCAATGTTTCGCGCGAAACATAGAACAAAATGTGGACAAAGGCAATTTAGAGAAAAATATAATAAAATCAATGGATTATACGCCGTCGCCGCCATTAGTCCATATAACTCATTGTTAATGCTTATATATTCCTAGAAAATAAACCCCTTGGCATTTCAGCCGCGAATCGCTATACATATTAAAGCATCACTCCTTTTAATTAGGGCTTCAAATGCCAAAGTCCGTCACCATCTCCCTCGCCGCCCTCGCCACGCTCGCCCTCTCCGCCTGCGTCGTCGGACCCACAACCCAGGCGCCCACACACTCCTCCGACACCATCCAGCAAGAAGAACGCTACCAGCGCCAACTCGCCTTCAAACAAAACCTCAGCCTGGATCACCGACTCCAAACCCTCTCCTGGCCCATCCTCGCCGCCAACACCGAATTCTGCGGCGAGAAAATATCACACGCCCTCCCCGTCGGCCTCACACAAAGAAAAAATGTCGCCCCGGAATGGAAAGACGCCTGGGCAGACACCTTCCCCGACACCCCCAACCCCGTCATCCACGGAATCTGGACCGAAGACACCCCGCTCCAGATCAACGACGAGATCATCAGCGTCTCCATTGACGGTGAGGACAACAACGAAGGCGAAGGCGACAACGACGGCGCCGAAAACGAGGAAGACAACACGCTCAACTCCCAGCGCATCACGAAACTCGCCCGCGACGGCAAACCCCTCAACTTCACCGTCAAACGCGACAACGAAGAACTCCAGATCACCACGACGCCCGTCGCCGTCTGCGACTACCCCGTCATCCTTGAAAACAACGACGCCCTCAACGCCTACGCCACAGGACACTCCATCCACTTCTTCAGCGGCTTCATGAAACGCGCCCCGAACGACCTCGCCATCGCCGTCATCGTCGGACACGAACTCGCCCACAACACCCGCGACCATGTGAGCGCGCAACAGATCAACACCATCTCCGGCGCCATCCTCGGCGGCGTCATCGGCGTCCTCATCGGCGACGCCACCGACCGCAGTAAAACCTCAGGCGGCGTCACCGGCGCGCAGATCGGCGCGACGATAAGCAGTCTCCACCACAGCCAGGGATTTGAAAACGAAGCCGACTACATCGGCCTCTACCACACCGCCCGCGCCGGATACGACATCACCAACGCCGCCGACCTCTGGCGCTGGTTCGCCGCAAATACCCCCGGCGCCATCGGACTCAGAGCCGGCAGCACACACCCGTCATCGGTTGAACGCTACCTGAATGTGGACGCCGCCGTCGCCGAAATCGCGCGCAAAAAAAGCGAAGGACTGCCCCTCGTGCCGGACGAAGGACGGCGACAGGCGCTCTCCGAGTCGGAGTCCGACGAACAGGGCTAGGGCGGGCCGGACGGCGCGCGTCCGCTTTCAGAACGAGAGAATGAGACAGTATCCTTCCGCGAACTCCGGACGCGCGAGCCTTGTCGCGCGGCTGGCGGGGTTGAGTCTTTGCGCCGCGGTTTTTGCCGGCGGTGTTGATGTCTCCGCCGCGCAGGACGACGGCGCGCGCGCGCGCTTAGAAGAACTGCTCGGCGTGACCGCGCGCGCGATGCTGCTCAACGACTACGCATACGCCGTGCATGTCGCGCGGCTCGCCCTTGAAGGAGCGCACGCCGTCGCCGCCGCCGAGGAGAACGAGGCGCATCCTGTTCTGATTCAGGCGCTGGGCGGACTCGGCGAAGCCTACCGCGCCAATCATGAGTGCAGAAAGGCGCTGGTGATCCTGGATCGGGCGGTGCATCTCGCCGAGCGCGATGGCGTGACTGTTCCGCCTCATGCGCTCGCTTCTCTGTATCTGTGGCGCGGCGACTGCGCGCGTCAGAACGGCGACGCCGACCTCGCCGGCGGCGATTTCGGCAGGGTCTACGAAATCATCGGGCGGATGCGCGACGGCGGCTTCGGCCTGGACTTCGCCGAGCGGCTTCTGTTTGATGTGGAGGTCGCGCGCGCGGAACTGCTTGCTTTCGCCGGCGATGTCTCCGAGGCGGACAAGGTGCTTGCCGGACTGCTGGACAGCGGCGGCGCCGGAGTTGAACCGTTTCGTCTCGGCATCTGGCGCGCGCGCGCGCGGATCGCGCTGCTTGTCGCGGAGGGCGAGGCGACGGGTTCCGGCGATGCTCTTGATATGACGCGCGCGCTGGCGGTCGGCGGGGGTGCGCGTACGTGGGTTGAGGTTGCGGAGGTTTTTCGTTTGTCTGCGATCGCGAGTCGTCTGGGGGGTGACGAGGGCGGCGCGAGTCAATTTTTTGAGACCGAGGGCGAGGCGTGGCTGCGCGCGGCGGGCGATGTTGAGGCGGCGGATTTGCCGGAGGTGGGGGATGGTCTGGAGAGTGTTCCCGGGAACGGGTTGTATCGGGCGGCGTCGGTGGCGTTTGCGGAGGCGTTTTTCGCGCAGGTTGCGGCCGGCGGTGACGGCGAGCGACTGGGGCGGCTGGCGGAGGTGAGTCTTGCGACGGCGGAGCGGGCGTTTGGTTCTGGGAGCGAGGAGTTTATGTTTCTTGAGGAGCGTTTACGCGCCGCCGCCCCGCAGCAGATTAAGTGAACAGCGGCCTTTGGCATTAGTGGGCGCTGACTTTGTTTTATTAACGACAGCCGCTCAAGCGAGCCGCGCCCGCAGATGCCCGCGGGCGCCGCCCGCAAAAAATTAATGTTTGGCGACCTGCGGTTCACGCGAAACATTAAAAAAGGGTGCTTTTTTGATCTGTCGGCGCGACTGGAGAGGGGGGCGGCGCGGCTGTCCGTCCAATGTTTCGCGCGAAACATTTTAATAATCATTCTAAAATAAGAAACTGAAAACGCAGAAAGGGCGCTCCTCCGACTCCGCTTTTTTCAGAATTTAACACAAAATAACCAACAAATCAATTTATTTTTTTGCGGGCTAGCCCGCACCCATCTGCTGGCATCGCTCGCTTGAGCGGCTGTTGTGAATGTCTAAGTCAAACTCCCACTAATGCCAGAGGTCGTGCTTCGTTGTCTCTTAATTAAGGAGCGGTTTGTGTATTATATTAAAGCCAATTATGTCTCCGCAACGCCTCCGCCGCGCCTCGGCTCAACTCCTCGCCGCCACCGCCATCGCCGCCGCCCTCGGCGCCCTCTGGAGCCTCCAATTCTCGCCCCCCGACTGGCGGCAAGGCGACGCCGTGCGCATCATGTACGTCCACGTGCCGGGCGCATGGATGTCGCTCATCTGCTGGACACTCATGGCAGCCCTCGGCGCGAAACTCCTCTGGCGCTGCCCCCCCTCGCACCGCGCCGCCACCGCCGCCGCCTTCACAACAACCGCCGCCGCCGGCTTCTGGTTCACCGCCCTCACCCTCGCCACAGGCTCAATCTGGGGACGCGCCATCTGGGGCCTCTGGTGGGCATGGGACGCCCGCCTCACCGCCGAACTCATCCTGCTCTTTCTCTACGGCGCCATCCTCGCGCTGCTCTCAAGTTTCGCGAGCGAATGGCGCGGAGTTCGCGCCGCCGCGATCCTCGCCCTCTTCGGACTCCTGCACCTGCCCGTCATCAAGTTCTCCGTGGAATGGTGGATCTCGCTGCACCAGGGATCAAGCGTCTTCGCGCCCGCCGACTCGCGTCTGCCGCCCGACTTCCTCGCACCGCTCGCGGTGATGACTCTTGTCTATCTGCTGTTCCTCGCGACCCTCATAACCCTGCGCGTGGAAACAGCCCTCATTAAAGAGACGACAACAACGCCGCCGCCGGAGCAAGACGAATGAGTCCGTTCTGGAGTTACATCCTCGCCGCCTGGACGCTTTCGGCGATTGTCCTCGGCGTCCAACTGTGGCGCGCCCTCGCGCAGCGCCGTAAGGCGGACAGGGCGGAACAAAAACAATGACCTCCCCGCGCCTCGTCGGAGGCTTATGGACGGCGGCGATTCTCGGCGTCGGCGTGCTGCTGTTGTTTCTGGCGCTGTCGCGGAATCTGGTTTTTTTCTACAGCCCGTCCGAGGTTCTTGCGGCCGCCGGCGTGTCTGACGGCGCGCGCTTTCGCCTCGGCGGACGCATTGTCGGCGACAGTCTGCGCCGCGACGGCGAGACGCACATCTTCACCGTCACGGACATCGCCGAAGACGCCGCGCCTCCGGTGTTTCTGGAGGTGCGCTACGCCGGAATTCTGCCGCCGCTGTTCGGCGAGGGCGAGGAGGTCATCGTTGAAGGACGCCTTGAGTCTGCCGGCGGCGATAAAATCATGCGCGCCGACAATGTGTTTTCGCGTCACGATGAGGAGTATCGCCCGCTCGGCGACTCTCCTTAATAACGGCGACGGTGACGGCGACAAAAACGGCGACAGCGACGGTGACAAAAATAATGGCGACAAAAACAGCGGCGGTGTCGTTGTCGTCCCTGTCGATGACAATGACGGCGACGGTGGCAAAAATGACGACAAAAACGGCGGCGGTGTTATCGTCCCCGTCGTTGTCAATGACGGCGACAGCGATGACGACAACGGCGGCGGTGTCGTTGTCGTTCCTGTCGATGACAATGACGGCGACGGTGACAAAAATGACGACAAAAACGGCGGCGGTGTTATTGTCTCCGTCGTTATTGATGACGACAATGGCGGCGGTGTTGTCGTCCCCGTCATTGTCAACGACGACAAAAACGGCGGCAATGTTATTGTCTCCGTCATTGTCAATAACGAATGACGGTGACAATGGCGGCGGTGTTGTCGTCTCCGTCGTTAGCCCGCGCTGACCGATGATCGCGACTCTCGGCCTCCTCGCGCTGGCGGCGGCGCTCGTCGCCGCGCTGACGCAAAGCCTCGGTCTCCTCTGGCTGCGTCTCTTCTCGCTGCCCCGCGCGACACAAACCGCGCGCGCCGCGCTTCTCGTCTCGCTGCAAATGACGGCGGTGGCGTTCATCTGTCTGCTGCTGAGTTTCTGGCGCAACGACTTTTCACTCCGCGTGGTCGCCGAAAATTCGCACACGCTGCTGTCGCCCGCATGGCGTCTCGCGGCGACATGGGGCAATCACGAAGGCTCGCTCCTCCTCTGGACACTCATCCTCGCCGTCTGCTCCCTCGCGACCCTGACACTGCGCCCGTCCGCCGACGGCGGCAGGGGTGACGGGACGCGGCTCCTGCCGCTCGCCGCGCTCTCGGTGCAGGGCGGAGTGCTGTTTCTGTTTCTCGGCTTCTCGCTGTTCTTCTCCAATCCGTTCGCGCGACTCACGCCGGCGCCGCTTGAAGGCGCCGATCTGAATCCGATATTGCAGGATCCGGCGCTGGCGTTTCATCCGCCGATGCTGTACCTCGGCTATGTCGGGCTCTCGCTCTCGTGGACAATCACCGCCGCCGGCCTCCTCGCGCGCGCCGACGGCGTGACAATCGCGCGCCTCGCGCGGCCGTGGACGCTCGCCGCGTGGTCCGCGCTCACCGCCGGCCTCGCCCTCGGCAGCTGGTGGGCGTATTACGAACTCGGCTGGGGCGGCTGGTGGTTCTGGGATCCGGTGGAAAACCTGGCGCTGATGCCCTGGCTCGTGGCGACGGCGCAGGTGCACGCCCTCGCCTCCGCCGCGCGCGGACGCTTTGTCGCCGGCGCGTTATTGCTGTCACTGCTCGGATTTCTGCTGGCTCTGCTCGCGACCTTCGCGGTGCGCTCCGGACTGCTGGTTTCGGTTCACAGTTTCGCCATCGCGCCCGCGCGCGGACTGGCGGCGCTCGCGATTCTGGCGACGGCGGGTATCTTTTCGCTGACGCTGTTCGCTCTGCGCGCGCCGCGGCTGTCGTCTTCGCGTTCGCCGCCCGACGGACATGACGCGGTTTTTCTGATTAATCTTTTGCTTTTGCCGTCATTGGCGGCGGTGGTTCTGGTCGGGACGTTTTATCCTCTCGCGGCGGAGTTGTTTCTCGGTCTGCGTCTGGCGGTCGGCGAGGGTTATTACGCGCTGGCGTTTGTGCCGTTGTCTTTGTTTCTGCTGCCGGGCGCGGGACTGGTTCCGTTGTGGCGGCGCGGTGTCGCGCTTTCGCGCGCGGAGGCGTTGCGGTCGTTGCGCGCCGCGCGCTGGGGATGGACGGCGCTCGCCGCGACGCTGATTATCGTTTCGCTGCTGATGCCCGAGGTGTCGTGGCTGGCGCGTTTCGCGCTTGCGCTTTCGGTCTGGCTGCTAGTGGAGTCGCTGCGCTGTCTCGCGGTTCGCTGGCGCGGGTCGCGCGGACGCCGCATGGGACTGGCGGCGATGGTGACGGCGCATGTCGCGCTGGCGTTGTTTGTGTTTTCGGCGACGGTCTCGCGTTCGTGGCAGTGGGAGCGTTCGGCGCTGTTGAGTTACGGCGAGCGTCTGTCGGCGCCGCGTCACGGGTTTCGTCTGGATTCGGTGTCGGGTGTCGCGGGCGGCAACTGGATCGCGGAGGAGGGTCGTGTCGTCTGGTTTCGCGACGGTGTCGAGCGTGATGTTCTGCGTCCGCAGCGCCGTCTGTATCCTGCTTCGTCGGTGACGACGACGGAGACGGCGATCGCGTCTCGTTTTCTCTATGATTTTCATGTGCGACTGGGCGCGGGCGGCGATGAGGGCTGGCGTGTGATAGTTTTGTATCGTCCGCTGACGGTGTGGCTGTGGTTTTCGGCGACGCTGATGGTGCTGGCGGGCGCCTGCGGTTTTTGCGGCCTGGTGTTCCGCCGGAAGGCCGGGGGCGAGGGTGACGGAGACGGTGACAAAAACGATGACGACAAAGGCGGCGGTGTTGCTGCCTCCGCCGTTGTCAATGACGGGTGACAGCGATGGCGACGAAAATGGTGGCGACAAAAACAGCGGCGGCGTTGTCGTCCCCGTCGTCGTCAATGACGGGTGACGGCGACGGTGACGGTGACGGTGACAAAAACGGTGACGACAATGGCGGCGGCGTTGTCGTCCCCGTCGTTGTGGACGACAATGACGGCGACGGCGCGATGACTGATCTGGAAGAGCGAGGGTGATGATGTCGGAGAGAGCGACAGCGACGATGACGGCGACGGCGGCGGCGATGTTTCGGCGGTTTGGCGGAGTGTATGTTTTGCCGCTGTTGTTTTTGCTTTTGCTTTTGCTGTTCGCGCTGCTGTCGCTGCGCGGAGCGTGGCGCGCCGGCGACACCGACGGCGCCGGTCTGGCTTTGCTGCTGGAGACGAGTCTTCCGTATGCGGAGGAGTGGTCTTCGCTTGAGGGGGTGTTCGGGGCGCCGGGGGTTGTGTCGCCCGAGTTCTGGGAGTCTGCCGAGGGCGGCGATGTGGTGCTGCTGAATTTTTTCGCGTCGTGGTGCGCTCCGTGTCATGCGGAGCATGGCGTGCTGGCGGAGTTGTCGCGGAGCGTTCCGGTGGCGGGCGTGGTCTGGAATGATCGCGCGGACGCGGTGACGCGCTGGCTGGCGCGCGAGGGGAGTCCGTTCTGGCGTCTCGGACGCGACACGGGCGAGTATGGCCGCCTGTTCGGAGTTGAGGGCGTGCCGACGACATTCGTGATGCGCCGCGGCGCGGGAGGTTTGGAGGTGTGCGAGCGGATTGAGTCTCCTTTGGTGGAGGGTTCTGTCGCGCTGGCGAGTCTGGGGAGAGTGATGGAGTCGTGCGGCGCGGGGAACGGCGACGGTGACGGCGATGATGGGGGTGCTGGAGATGAGTGAGGGAGCGGAGCGGTCGCTGAGGAACCTGGAGTTGGAGGGGGTCGCGCTGGATTTATTTCGGGAGTTGCGGTGTCTGGTGTGCGAGGGGGAGTCCTTGGCGGCGTCGCGGGCTCCGTTTGCGGTGGAGTTGCGATGCGCGATACGGGAGCGTCTGGGGGGCGGCGAGACGGTGAACGAGGTGCGGGCGTGGTTGTTGGAGTCTTATGGCGCGGAGATATTCGCGACACCTGACTTGTCGTTGGGGAGTCTGGCGTTGTGGTTGATTCCGGCGGTGGTTGTGGTGTTGTGTGTTATTTTCTGGCGCCGAGTTACGAGCCAAAATGTCAATTAATTAAGAGACAAACGAAGCGCAGCCCTTGGCATTAGTGGGCGTTTGGCTAAGACATTCACGATGCTGGCTCAAGCGAACAGCGCCAACTGATGCCCGCAGGCGCTGCCTGCAAAAAAAATTAAATTAAAAAGAAA
>JALCBB010000043.1 GCA_028066985.1 Alphaproteobacteria bacterium | reverse complement strand
GCCGCGCACTCCGCCGCGCTCAGACGGCCGAGCGCGCGGCGCAGTTCGGCGTCGCCGAGACGCGTCAGGTCGCCGCCGCCGAGCCGCGCGACCCGCGCATGCGCCGCGCGAAACGAAAGTCCGCGCTCGGAGACGAGCCAGTCGGCGAGGTCGGTCGCGCCGAGGGCGCCGCGCGCGGCGTCCGCCATTGTCTCGCGCGAGACGGTGAAGTCGCGCGCCATTCCGTCCGCCGCGGCGAGGCAGAGCAGCGCGGTGCGCGTCGCGTCAAAGAGGGGTTCTTTGTCTTCCTGCAGGTCTTTGGCGTAGGCGAGCGAGAGTCCTTTCGTCACCACGAGGAGACTCGTCAGCGCGCCGACGACTCGTCCGGATTTGCCGCGCACGAGTTCGGCGGCGTCGGGGTTGCGTTTTTGCGGCATCATTGAGCTGCCGCTCGACCACTTGTCCGAGAAGCGCGCGAAGCCGAATTCGGACGACGACCACAGCACGAGTTCCTCGGCGAAGCGCGACAGCGTGACCGACAAAATCGCGCAGGACGACAGATATTCCAGCGCGAAGTCGCGCGACGCCACGGCGTCCAGGGAGTTCGCCATCACGCCCGCGAAGCCGAGCGCCGCCGCCGTCTCGCGCGGACGAATCGCGAACCCCGTTCCGGCGAGCGCGCCCGCGCCGAGCGGCGACATATTAATGCGTCCGCGCGCGTCCAGGATGCGGCATCGGTCGCGCTCAAGCGCTTCCACCCACGAGAGGCACCAGTGTCCGAGACTGATGACCTGCGCGCGCTGCTGATGCGTGTAGCCCGGCAGCATGGTTTCGGCTTCGCGTTCGGCGCGTTCTATGAGCGACGCCTGCAGCCGCAGTATCGCCGCGTCCTGCGCGTCGCACGCGGAGCGCAGCCACAGCCGCAGGTCGGTGACGGCCTGGTCGTTGCGCGAGCGTCCTGTGTGCAGTTTGCCGGCGGTGTCTTCGCCGACGAGTTCGCCGAGCCGCGCCTCAATGTTCATGTGGATGTCTTCCAGTTCCGCGCGAAACGGAAATTCGCCGCGTCTGAATTCGTCGCCGATCCGCGAGAGGCCGCGCGTCAGGACGGCGCTTTCGCGGCGGCTCAGAATTCCGGCGTTCGCGAGCATGGCGACATGGGCGCGGCTTGTCTGCAGGTCTTCGCGCCACAGGACGCGGTCAAACGACAGCGAGTTGTTGATCGCCGCCATCGCCTCGGCGGGACCTTCGGCGAATCCGCCGCCCCACATCGGGTTGCCGCCGTGTGTTTTGGCGGCGGTTTTTCTGCCGGTTTTTGCTCTGGGTTTCGCGGCGGGCATGGTGTGTCCTGTTTTGCGGGGCGTCCTGCGGACGGCGTACAGACAGAATACCCCGCTTTGCGGTCTTCGCAACAGCGCTATTGTTTTTTGTTATGGGAGCGGGCGCGGCGCTGTATCCATTCGGGGGGCTGTTCGGGTGCGAGGCGGTCGCGGAGGGCTGCGGCGACGGCGCCGTCGTTTTCGTCTTGTCCGAGGCAGAGCGCGAAGTTGGAGAGCAGACGGCTCCAGTTGCGGCGGCGGCTTCCGTCGGGCGCGATGCCGGAGTGATAGACGGACTCGCGCGCCATTGTCTCGCCGTCGTTCCGCCGCGCCGCTTTCACGAGCGAGGGAAATCCGGAGAGCGAGCCGGTCGCGTAATGCACATCCATGAGGACGAGCCGCCGTCCGCTGTTCAGTTCGCGCCATGCGTCGCCGATGATGCGGGCGCAGGCGGCGGCGCGGGTGTTGAGTTCGCGCGCGAGGCGGAGTTCCATCCAGTCTTCGGACGCGCGGAGGTTTGTCCGCGATTTCCAGTGCGAGGCGGCGCGGGGGTCTTGCTGTTGCGCGTCTGTTTCGGCGCGCAGGGCGGTGTAGCCTTCGCGTTTTTCGGCGCTGGTCGCGGGGCGTGTTTCGCCGTCGGGTTTGAGATACAGGAGCGGCAGTTTCGCGCAGGTGTCAATGTCGGGTATGAGGAAGCCGACGCCGATGGTCACGAGTCCGCGCGAATCCAGGTAGGGATATTCCACGACGCCTTCGTGCTGACGGAAGTGTTTTTTCGCCCGCGCCATTTCGCCCGCCGTCAGAATATCATCGGAGACATTGACACCGTCGCCGTTTTTGTCGTCATCGGGGACATCAGTGACAATAACACCGCCGCCTTTATCGTCCCCGTTATTGTCCATGATTACATTGACGACAGCCACACCGTCGCTTTTTTCGCCGCCGTTATTGTCCCCTTCATTGTCAACGACATTGACGACGACAATACCGCCGCCTTTTTTGTCACCGTCATTGTCTCCGTCATCATCGTTAAGAATGTCGGCGATATTTACAGCGGCGCCGTCACCGTTTCTGTTTCCCTTGCTCATAGCCCCTCTCCCGTTCCAAAGACACAAAAAAAGCCGGGACGAAGCCCGACTTCTCATCCACTATATAAGAACCGGCCACGCGAATTTCAAGAGCGAAACCATATCTTGTCCGAAAATCTCCGCAAACCCCACATATGCCCCGCCTCCGCCGCCGCCGCTCGCCACAGCCTCCCCGAATCTGTAAAACCAGTATAGAATCCGACAAACCCCCGCCCAGGACACCGCCCGTGACCACAAAAAACCGCCGCGTCTACCTCTACGACACCACCCTCCGCGACGGCGCGCAGACCCGCGGCATTGACTTCACTCCCGCCGACAAAACCGCGATCGCCCGCGCCCTGGACGACCTCGGCATTGATTACATTGAGGGCGGATGGCCCGGCTCAAACCCGACCGACGACGCCTTCTTCGCCAGTCCGCCGAAACTCAGACGCGCGAAACTCGTCGCCTTCGGAATGACGCGCCGCGAAGGACGCTCCGCCAGCAACGACGAAACCCTGCGCCCGATACTGGAGGCGCCCGTCGCCGTCGCGTGTCTTGTCGGAAAGTCGTCGCGCTACCAGGTTGAAAACATCCTCAAGGTGCCGCTCGCCGAAAACCGCCGCATGATCCGCGACAGCATCAGACTCGTCGCCGCCGAAAAAGATCACGCCTTCTTTGACGCCGAACACTTCTTTGACGGCTACAAGCAGGACGCCGATTTTTCTCTTTCCTGTCTTGAGGCGGCGCTTGAGGGCGGCGCCGAATGGCTTGTCCTCTGCGACACCAACGGCGGCACCCTGCCCGACGAGATTCAGAGCATCGTCGCCGCCGTGCGCGAGCGGCTGCCGGACGCCGGACTCGGAATCCATCTTCACAACGACACCGAGACCGCCGTCGCGGGCGCGCTCGCGGCGCTTGTTCCCGGCGTCCGGCAGATTCAAGGCACTATTAACGGCATCGGCGAGCGCTGCGGCAACACGAATCTCGTTTCGGTGATCGGATCGCTCGCGCTCAAGACCGAATGGAAGACAGGCGTCGGCGGCGACGCGCTCAAGCGGCTTTCCGAGACCTCGCGTCTTCTTGACGAGCGACTCAACCGCGCGCCGAATCCCGCGGCCGCGTATGTGGGCGACGCGGCTTTCGCGCACAAGGGCGGACTTCACGCGTCCGCGGTCGCGAAGGACACGCGTTCTTACGAGCACATCGCGCCGGAGCAGGTGGGCAACCGGCGGCAGATTCTGGTGTCCAGCCAGGCGGGACGCGCCAATGTTCTCGCGCGTCTCGCCGAGGTCGGGCTTGAGATCAAGCCCGACACTCCCCGGCTTGCGAGTCTTGTCAAGTGGATCAAGGAGCGCGAGGCGGCGGGCTATGCGTACGAGGGCGCGGACGCCTCGTTTTTGTTATTGGCGCGGCGACATTTGTATGGCGAGGGGTCTCCGTTTGATCTGGAGCGTTTTCGTCTGATAAGCGAGCGGCGTCGCAACGCGCGCGGCGAGTTGATAACGGAGTCCGAGGCGACGGTGATGCTGAAGGTTGACGGCGCCGAGCGTTTCACGGTGGCGATCGGCCGTCATGGTCCTGTGGATGCTTTGAATCTGGCTTTGCGCCGGGCTTTGCTGCCGGACTTTCCTGTGATTGAGGACATGCGTCTTACGGACTACAAGGTTCGCATTCTGAATTCGGGCGACGCGACCGAGGCGGTGACGCGTGTTCTGATTGACTGGAGCGACGGCCGGCGCGTGTGGTCGACGGTCGGCTTGTCGCACAACATTCTGGACGCTTCTCTGGAGGCGATTCTTGACGCGGTGCACTGGCGCCTCGCGGCGGGGACGGACGCGCGGCGCGGCGGCAAGGCGAAGAGCAAGCGTTGACTTTTTTTGTTGCGGGGTGTGCCGGTGTCGGCGGCTGATGATATAGCGATAGTGCTGGTGCGTCCGCAGCTTGCGGAGAATGTGGGGATGGCGGCGCGCGCGATGGCGAATTGTGGACTTTCGTCGTTGCGGCTTGTGTCGCCGCGTTCGCCGCTGACGGGGGAGGCGTTGAGTCGGGCGCATGCGGCGGCGGGACGCGGCGGAGGTGTCGCGGGCGAAATTCTTGACGGCGCCGAGAGTTTTGATTCGCTTGGCGCGGCGCTTGCGGATCGGCATGAGGTGTGGGCGACGAGCGCGCGCCGGCGTGATTTTCGGCAGGTTGTCTGCGGACCTGAGGAGGCGGCGGCGGAGGTTCGCGCATTTTGCGGGGCGGGACGGGCGTGCGCGATTTTGTTCGGACCTGAGCGGACTGGACTTGAGAATGACGAGATTGTGCGTGCGGGGCGGGTGATTCGCTTTCCGCTTGCGGAGGGGGCGCGGTCGTTGAATCTGGCGCAGGCGGTTTTGCTGGTGTCGTGGTGTTTATGGCGGAGCGGTGACGGCGCCGGCGCTGACGCGTTTGATCCGGGCGAGGAGCCTGTTTGCCGCGGCGTTCTGGACGGATTCCTGGCGCGCCTGGACGAGGATTTGCGGGCTTGCGGTTATTATCCGCCGACGCCGACGGCTGATGTGATGCGCCGGACGCTGGAGGGATTTTTCGCGCGGGCTGGCTTGACCGAGCAGGAGGTGAGGAGTTTTGAGGGAGTGCTGCGGGCGCTGGCGGAGCGCCGCGCCGTCCGCCGCCGGTCGGAGGACAATTAACAGAGCGCTCTTCGGCATTAGTTGATGCTTTAATTAAGAGACAAACGAAGTGCGGCCTCTGGCATTAGTGGGAGATTGACTAAGACATTCACGATGCTGGCTCAAGCGAAACAGCACCAACTGATGCCCGCAGGCGCTGCCTGCAAAAAATAAATTTTTGACTTGCTGTCTGTTTTGTGTTAAATTCTGAAAAAAGCGGAGGTGGGGGAGCGTCCTTTTTGCGTTTTCAGTTCTTTATTTTAGAATAATTTTCAAAATGTTTCGCGCGAAACATCGAAAGATTGAAAACATTGAATTTTTTATTAATGTTTCGCGTGAAACATTAATTAAATAGACGGCGAATGGGCGGCAGGGGGTGAGAGATGTTTCGCGCGAAACAATTGAGAACGGGAACGAGAACGGACGACGACTGGGGGGGCAGGGGTATGTTTCGCGTGAAACATTAATTAAATAGACGACGAATGGAGAGCGGGAGCGGCGGCAGGGGGGATGTTTCGCGTGAAACATTAAAGAATCATCAAATTTTAATTTTTGCGGGCAGCGCCCGCAGACATCAGTGGGCGCCGTTCGCTTGAGCCGACACCGTTAATGTCTTAGTCAAACTCCCACTAATGCCGGAGGCTGCGCTTCGTTTTCTTTTTTTCGCAAATCATGAAGAACTTGAAGCACTCCCCCCTCCGCCTTCGTCGTTCCCCTCGTCATCGGCGCCCCCTCTGTTGCCGTTGCTCAGAGCCAGGCGGTGACGCATGGCGCGCTCAATCACCAGCTCCACGGTTTCGTTCATCCCCGTCAGCTGGATGCGGCTCATGAATCGCAGCTGCCCGATATCCTTCGCCAGCTTGGCAAGAGATTCATCGGCGAAGCTGCTGGTAATCACGGAGACCCCGGAAAAGTCCAGGCGAATGGGCTTGTTCTCCCGCAGAAGATTTTTCAACTTCTGTCGAAATTTTTTCCCGCCCTCACGCGAACCGAAAAAACTGCGATGGTCGTTCATGTTGATGCTCACAGTTTCCCCCTTCCCGTACTCGATGTCCAGGTAGCCGACACGATCCTCGTCGCTGTCTTCGCTCCACCTGAGCGCCTTCTGAAAAGCCTCCGGATCGTTGTAGTCCAGCGCGCAGGAGACAAAGGTCCCGTGATAAAGAATGTTTCTTGTGTTGATGCTGGGTCCTTCTTTTCCGCGTGACAGAAAAAGACTCGCCTTGCCTGAATTCAGGCTGAAACTGCCTCGTGAAAAAAGCGCCGTGCGAAAGCTGCCATACAGGCCGTTGCCCGCATTGTTGCTCGCATCCTTGGTTCCACCAAATTTGATGGATTCATGCAGCGCCTTTTCGTGGTCGTCGATTCTCAGCGTCTTTGGTATCCCCATTCCCGCATCCGCAACGAAAAACTCAACAAGACTTCTGTTTTGTGAGACATTCAACTGCAAAAAACCGCCGACCGGGCTTTCCGAGTGCTGCAGGACATTGTCAGCAATCTCATTGAGCGACCATTCAACCCCGTGGAGAGATTCTCTGTGTATCTCCGTGGTGTGAAGAATGGATTCAATCGCCTCGTTCACAAGAACATGCATCTCCCCGTCCGTACGGTAGTTGCGCAGAGGGATGTAGTTCCCGTAGTTGTCCCTCGACCTTTCGACATGGTCGTTCGGACCTATGATATGCGCCCAGTTGGCGTTTTTGAAAAGTCTTTTAAGGGACTGGTTGTGCTGCGGCATGACCAGCGTGTAGGAAACATCCTTTTCCTCCCTGTAGCGCTCCATCTGCGCGATCATGGGCACCATGAAACCCGGGCTGCAAAAAGTACACTGCGAAGCGTCAAAAATGACCTCGGTGTATCCCTCACCGTCGATGATTTTATGCAGATGGAGAACGCCGTACGGCACCTGCGCCTCTCCGAAGGGCCCGTTCTTTAAAATGAGCCTGTTGGAGGACCGGTCAACCTCGGCTTTTGGGGATTGGGATTGCATCGGTGTAGACAAATTGCGTTCGGGGAGACTCTCGCGAATGTAGGACATTTTCGCCTGGCTGTCAAATCGCGCCGCCAGCGCCGCCGGCCATCAGTTGGCGCTATTCGCTTGAGCCGGCGCCATGAATGTCTAAGCCAGACTCCCGCTAATCCCAAGGGCCGCTTACTCAGGCTCCGAATCGGGAGGGCGGATCTCAACGCGCACAATCGTGCGGCCGCTCAACTCCAGAACCCGAAAAGAAAAGCCCTCCGCCTCAACCACCTCGCCCGCCTCCGGAATCCGCTCCGCCGCATACAGCACCAGGCCGCCCAGCGTGGACGCGTCCTCGTCCGGCAGACGCCACCCGAACTCGCGATTCAAATCCCGCACAGACACACCCCCCGCCGCAATCACCACATCACCACGCACCTCCGCCACCATTCCGCCGGCCTCGTCTTCTTCGTCAAAAATCTCGCCGACAATCTCCTCAAGAATATCTTCAAGCGTCACCAGTCCCATCATCTCGCCGTACTCGTCGACCACGACCGATATATGCTCGCGGCGGCGGCGGAATGTCCGCAACTGCGCCGACACGCTCGTTGAGTCCGGCGAAAACCACGCCGGACGCGCCAGGGCGTCGGCGCGCTCGTCAAACTTCTCCGCCGAGCGCGACGCCCGAAACAGATCCTTCACATAGAGAATCCCGACGATGTTCTCCTGATGATCACGCCACACCGGAATCCGCGAGTGCGGAATAGACAACACCCTCTCCAGCAACTCCGCGCCGCGCAGGTCGCCCGGCACCGACACGACCTCCGAACGATGCACCATCACCTCCGAAATGGAATCCTCGCGCATGTCCAGCACCGAGCGCAGCATCCGCCGCTCTTCCGCCTCGCCATGCACCTCTATCGCGCCGCGCAGTTCCTCCTCGCGCGCCTCCCGACGCTCGCGCGCGCCGCGACGGAAAGCCGCCCGCAGAAACAACTCCGCCAGTCCGTAAATCACAAACACAAACGGACGCAATAACAGCGTGAAAACCCGCAGCACGGGCGCGACACGGCGCATTGTCCGCTCCGGCTCCTGCAGCGCGTAGAACTTCGGCAGCACCTCGCTGAAAAACGAAATCAAAACCGTCATCAGGATTGTCGCCAGCAGAATTCCCTCGTCGCCGAGACGCACCACGAGAAAGCCCGCCGCCAGCGCCGTCGCCAGCGTGTTGAAAAGATTGTTTCCTATCAGGATCGCGCCGATAACGCGGTCGCGGTCGCCGAGCAGTCGTCCGGCGAGACGTGCGCCGCGTCCGCCCTTGCGCTCCAGAAAGAGGAGACGCGCGCGCGAACTCGCCGTCAGCGCGCTCTCGGAACCCGACAGAAACGCCGACCCGCCCAGCAGCAGAACGATTGAAAGCAGCAGCAGCCAGTCCGGAATCATGAGTCTCCTCGCTTCGCGCCGCGTCCCAGGGATTCTTCCAGGACGGCGAGAACCGTGTCGTCCGCGGCGCGCGCCGGAAAGAACGCCTCGCCGACGCCGCGCAGCAGCACGAAGCGCGTTGTTCCGCCGGCGCGTTTCTTGTCATAGCGCATCGCCGCGAGAATCTCCACCGCCGACAGGTCCGCGAAGACATCGCCGCGCAGGTCTGCGGGCAGGTTCGCGTCTTTGAGGATTCGCGTCGCGCGTTCGGCGAGGCGCGCGTCTTCGGCGGCGACGCCCGTCCGCTCGGAGAGCCGCGCCGCCAGCACGAGTCCGGCGGCGACCGCCTCGCCGTGCAGGAGGCGTCCGTCGTATCCGAGGGCGGTTTCCAGTCCGTGGGCGAAGGTGTGTCCGAGGTTCAGCAGCGCGCGCGCGCCGTCGCGTTCTTTGCCGTCGGCGGAGACGACGCGCGCCTTGCACGCGCACGCTGTCAGGATCGCGCGACGCAGCGCGGCGCTGTCGCCCGCGATGATTTTCTCCGCGTTTTTTTCCAGCCATGTGAAGAATTCGGCGTCCAGTCCGAGTCCGGCTTTGACGATTTCGGCGAATCCGGCGGCGAGTTCGCGCGGCGGCAGGGTCGCGAGGGTGTCGGTGTCGCACAGCACGAGCGACGGATTGTGAAACGCGCCGACGAGGTTTTTGCCTTCGGGCGTGTCAATCGCGGTCTTGCCGCCGATGGACGAATCAACCTGCGCGAGCAGCGTGGTCGGCGCCTGGACGCAGGCGACGCCGCGCAGGAGCAGGGCGGCGCAGAGTCCGCCGAGGTCGCCGATGACGCCGCCGCCGAGCGCGAGGATGACGCTGTTTCTGTCCAGGTCGGCGCGCAGGAGTTCGCGGCATGTGGATTCCAGTCCTGCGAATGACTTTTGTTCTTCGCCCGGCGGGATGGTGTGGAGGCTGACTTTGTGTTCCGCGTCGGCGAGGCTTTCGCGGAGTGTTTCAAGGTGCAGTTCCGCGACTCGCGTGTCGCACAGGACGGCGACGCGTCTCGCGCCGCCGAAGCGGTCGCGCAGTTCTTCGCCTGCTGTTTTCAGGAGTCCGCCGCCGATGACGACCGGGTATCCGCCCGTGTCGGAGCCGACATTGAGACGCTCGACGGCGCTCGCTTGCGCGGTACTCATCGTGTATTTCCCCTGTCCATCGCCTTTAAAGGTCCGTTGCTGACGACGACCTTGCCGCCGCTCGCCGTCTTAAAAAGCCCGTTGACGACGACGACCTTGCCGCCGTCCGTGTCGTAGTCCACATTAACATTAAGACGATTGACGGTCATTGTGTATTTTTTTCTGCCCGCCGTTTTCGGAAGTTTGTTGTTGACGACGACCACGCTGCCGCCCGTCGTCAAAAGTCCGTCGTCAACGACGACGACGGCGCCGCCGTTTGTCGTCTTAAAAGGTCTGTTGTTGACGACGACCGCGCCGCCGTCCGCGTCGCGGTCTGCATTAATAAGACGCGCGAAGGTCGCTTGCTCGGCGCTCATTTCGCGTCCCCCTCCCACAGCGCCGCCATCCGCGCGACAACCTCCTCCTCCGAACCCGCCGCGACATCAACACGATGATCCGCCTCGCCGTAAAACCCGGCGCGCTCGCCAAGAAGACGCGTCAGCGTCGCCGTCATGTCCTCGCCGCCCGACAACAGCGGACGCCCGTCCGCCGTTCCGACTCGCCCGGCAAGAATACGCGGCGGCGCGTCCAGCCAGAACACCGTGCCGCGCCGCAGACACTCGGCGCGCGTCGCCGCGTCCGTGAAGGCGCCGCCGCCGAGCGCGATCACCGCCGCCGGCGCGCGCGACAACAGCCCCGGAATCACCTCCCGCTCGGCCGCGCGAAACGCCGCCTCGCCGTCCTCGGCGAAGATTCGCGCCACCGATTTGCCGGCGCGCGCGGCGATGTCGGCATCGCTGTCGCGGAAGGCGAGATTGAGCCGATTCGCCAGCAGCCGTCCGAGACTGGACTTGCCGCAACCCATCAGTCCGACCAGAATCGCGTGATGCGCGGCGGACGAATCGGCGGCGGAGTCCTTCCCCCCTCCGCCGCCGTTCGGGGAGCCGTCAGAAGCGCGACACATGATTCTGGTCAAATTCGCAAAATTTCCATAGACTGACGCTATCCGTCCCGCCGTGCCGTTGAGAGTCAAGACCATGCGTATCCGCCAGCGTTGCCGCTACAGCATATATGGAGAGCCGCCGCTCGCCAAGCCGTCCGCGCGGCGCGGCGGACGCGTGCTGGCGTTCGCCCTCACCCTCGCCGTCGCCGCCGCGACCCTCGCCGTGGCGCTCGTCATCCTGTGGAGCCTGGAACTGCCGCCGCCCTCCGCGCCGGTGGAGGTTGAGATTCCCGCCGAGCGATTCACACAGTGAAGAACGCGAGAAACAGCGAAAACAATGAGCGACCCTGACACCGCCTCGCGTCTGAGACGATTTGTCGTCTGCGTGATTTTCGCCGCGGCGTTCGGCGCGGGCGAGGTCTCCGCGCAGGACAGCGACGGCGACGCGCTTCTGCTTCTGCCGGCGGAAGGCGAGGACTCCGCCGTGACTCTGACGCCGCCGCGCGACGAGACGGCGCCGTCCCTCGGACTTCTGCCGCCCGCCGGAGTTGACGAAGAGAGCGCGCCGCCGATTGACCTCGCGCGCCTTTCAACGATGTCGCCGGCGGAGGGCGGCATCCGCGACGACTTCTGGCGCGGCGATAATTTGCAGACGCTTGAGACGCTGATATCGTCGCCGCTCGCGGATCCGGGCAGTCCGGCGCTGCGGCGACTGCTGCGGCGGTTTCTGCTGTCGGCGCCCGAGCCGCCGCCCGCGATCGCGGAGACCGCGCCGACCGTGTCCCTCGGCGAGGTTCCCTTCGTCGGCGAGACGGGAGACGGCGACGGTGACGGGGACAGCGACGGTGACAATGAAGGTGTCGTTGATTCCGCGAACAACACGGACGAGACAGATGACGCGGCGGCGCGCGCGCATTTTCTGTGGCGCGTGGAGCAACTCGCGCGCTTCGGAATGTGGAAAGACCTTGACCGTCTGCTTTCGCTGCTGCCGCGCTCGCGTCTCGGCGGCGCGGACGAGTCGGGCGCGGCGCTGCTCGCCCTGCGTCTGGACGCGATGATTCTCGCCGGCCGCCACGACGATGTCTGCGCCGAGGCGCGGCTGGCGGCGGAGTTCGGCGCCGAGTCCGACGCCCGCCTGCGCGCGCGGGTGCATCGCGTTCAGGTGGCGTGTCAGATTCGCGACCGCGACGACGACATCGCGCTTCTCGGCCTTGACCTCCTGCGCGAGACCGACATTCCCGCCGCCGACGAGTCGCCGTCCGCGGCGCGCGCGCGCGAGGAATTTTTCGCGCTCGCTTCCATGCGTCTCGGTTTCGGAAGTCTGCCGGCGCCGCTTGAGTTTTCGGCGCTGAATCTGTTTCTGCTTGACGGCGCCGAGGGCGTTGACCTGGTCGCCGCCTTCGCCGAGGACGGCGCGATCACGGCGCCGGCGCTGCTCGGTCTCGCGTACGGGCGTCATCTGGTTTTGTCGCTGCGGGCGGGCTTCGCGGAGCGCGCGGCGGAAAACGGCATCCTCGCGACCGACGACCTCGCCGACTTCTACGAAAGTTTCGTCTTTGACGACCTCGCCCTCGCCCGCGCGGCGGCGGTGACGGTCGCCGAGACGACTGTCGGCGACGGTGACGGTGACGGCGACGGTGACAATGAAGGTGTCGGCGCGGCGGAAGAAGAAAACGAAGCAAACGAAGAAGACGACGACTACATCGCGCGCGCGGCGTCCTTTGACGGACCCGAACAGCGCGCCTATGTGTGGCAGGCGGCGTCGCTCCTCGGAGATTTCGGCGCGCGCGCGGAACTCGCGCGGTTCGCGCTGGAGTCTGCGCGCGGCGAAGGACTTGAGGTTTCCACGGCGCTCCTGTGGCGCGACCTGCTGCTGGAAATTCCGGCCGAGGCGCGTCTCGGCGGCGACGCCGAGGCGGCGGCGCGTCTCCTGCTGCTGTCGGACGCGCCCGCGCGCGCGCGCGACTGGACGGCGCTCCTCGCGGCGGCGCAGGACCGAGAAGCCGACCTGACCCTCCTGCGCCTGTGGCCCGAGGCGCGGCTCGGCGGACTGGATCACTTTGACCTCGGCGGCGCCCGCCTTGACGACTGGAGCGCGCACGCGCTCGGCGCGCTGCCTTCGCGCGAGGCGGCGGCGCGCGAGATTCATCTGCGCGGACTGCTGGAGGGTCTGGGCGCGTCGGTTTCCGCCGCCGACTGGGCTGCGCTCGGCGAGAAACTTCGTGACGCGGGACGCGGCGACCCCGCCGCGAGTCCGGAGGATTCGGAAGTTGCCGACGATGTGCGGACGCGGGCGGTCGCCTCCGCGAGCGGAGTTGAGACGGCGCCCGATGTTGTTGACGCCGGCGCGGTCGCGGGAGATCCGAGTGATCCCGGGCGGCTGTCGTTTGAGTTGCTGGCGCTGCGGCGCGCGCTTGCGGACGCGGCGCGCGACGGACGGCGCGGCGAGGCTTTCATTCTTCTGCTGGAACTTCATCATCGGCATCTTGCGCTTTCGGGCGCCGTGTCCGCGGACGCTGTGAACGACGACACCGCCGCCGTTATTGACTCGGTCGCGCTGCTTGAGGGACGCGCGGAGATTTTGTCCGCTTTGCGTGTTATCGGATTTTCGGAGACGGCGCGCGGTTTCGCGCGGGAGATCTGGCGTGACGCGGAGGACGCCGCCGCCGCGATTCCTCCCGACGGCGGACGCTGACGGCGCGGAGCGGGACGGGACGCGAACGATGTCCGCCGGTGTTGTGAAGAACATGCGGATAGAGGCGTTTCTGGAGATGTTTGTCGCGGAGCGCGGCGGCGCGGCGAACAGCGAGGCGGCGTATCGCCGTGATCTCGGCGACCTTGAGGAATTTTTGCGGCGCAAGGGGGTGCGTCTTGAGGATGCGGGTGTTCGTGATCTGCAGGCGTGGCTCGGCGATTTGAGCCGGCGCGGACTGTCGGCGGCGACGCGTTCGCGGCGGCGTTCGGCGGCGTCGGGTTTTTATGATTTTCTGGTTGACGAGGGGTTGCGGGCGGACAATCCCGCGCGGCAGTTGCTGCCGGCGCGGCGCGGTGTTTCGGTTCCGAAGGCGCTGACGGAGGAGGAGGTGCGGCGTCTGTTCGCGGTGCTGGAGTCTGCGGAGGGCGAGGGCGCGGCGCGATTGCTGGCGATGGTGGAGTTGCTGTATGCGACGGGTTTGCGCGTGTCGGAACTGGTTTCGTTGCGGTGCGACGCTTTGCATCTGCCGGGCGGCGGGGGCGATGCGTTTGTGCGTGTGAAGGGGAAGGGCGGACGCGAGCGGATGGTTCCGCTTGGTGTTCCCGCGTGTGTCGCGGTGAATCGGTGGCTTGGGGTGCGCGGTCGTTTATTGGGCGAGGACGGCGCGGACAACCCGTGGTTATTTCCGGCTTCGCGCGGCGGACGGGGCGCGGATGCTCGTCATATGACGCGGCAGAATGTTTTTCTGTTGTTGAGTCGTGTGGCGGCGGCGGCGGGTTTTGCGGGGGGGCGGGTGTCTCCGCATGTGTTGCGCCATGCGTTTGCGACGCATTTGCTGGAGGGGGGCGCGGATCTTCGTGTGGTTCAGGAGTTACTGGGTCATCGTGATATCGCGACGACGCAGATTTATACGAAGGTCGTGGAGTCACGCCTGCGCCGCACGGTTGTAGACAACCACCCCCTTTCCGAAAAATGACGACGAACAGCCCCTGGCATTAGTGGGCGTTAGACTTAGACATTCACGATGCTGGCTCAAGCGAGCGA
>JALCBB010000042.1 GCA_028066985.1 Alphaproteobacteria bacterium | reverse complement strand
GAGCGATGCCAGCAGATGGGTGCGGGCTAGCCCGCAAAAAAAATTAAAATTAAAAATAGACAATTTAAGGGGTCAATTAAATAAATTGCTTTCCTATTAATTGACAAATAATGGAATGGTAATTTTAATTAAATTAATTCTTTTAATTTTAATTTTTTTGCAGGCAGCGCCTGCGGGCATCAGTTGGTGCAGTTCGCTTGAGCGGCTGTTGTGAATGTCTTAGTCAAAGTCTCACTAATGCCAAAGGTTGTTCCACGGGTTAACCCTGCGACCACTCCTCCATTGACGGGCACGAGCAGATCAACTGACGGTCGCCGCCCACCGCGTCAATCCGCGACACCGGCGGCCAGTACTTGCAACGCCGCACCCACTCCAAAGGATACGCCGCCTCCTCGCGTCCGTACGCATGAGACCAGCCGTCCGACAGAACCTCGTTCGCCGTGTGCGGCGCGTTCACAAGCGGATTGTCCTCACGCGACCACTCCCCCGACTCAATCCGCCCGATCTCGCGGCGAATCTGCACCAGCGCCGACGCGAACCGATCCAATTCAGCCTTGGACTCGCTCTCGGTCGGCTCAACCATCATCGTCCCCGCCACAGGCCACGACACCGTCGGCGCATGATACCCGAAATCCATCAGACGCTTCGCCACCTCGGTCTCCGTGACGCCGGCGCTGTCCTTGAAGGCGCGCAGGTCCAGAATGAACTCGTGCGCCACAAAACCCCGCGACCCCGTATACAGAATCTCGTAATGCTCCGACAAAACCTTCGCCAGATAATTCGCGTTCAGAATCGCGTAACGCGTCGCGTCCGCGAGACCGCGCAAACCCATCAGCCGCAGATACACCCACGAAATCGGCAGAATCCCCGCCGAACCGTAACGCGCCACCGCCACCGGAGCGCCGCCCTCCACATGCGGCAGAAACGGCGCCAGATGCGCGCGCACTCCTATCGGGCCCACGCCGGGACCGCCGCCGCCGTGCGGAATACAGAAAGTCTTGTGCAAATTAAAATGCGACACATCCACCCCGAAAGTCCCGGGACGACACAAGCCGATCAGCGCGTTCATATTGGCGCCGTCCATATAGACCTGTCCGCCCGCCTCATGCACCAGACGAATGACCTCCACAATCCCCTCCTCAAAAACGCCGTGCGTGGACGGATAAGTGATCATCGCCGCGCCGCAGCGTCCGGGATGCGCGGCAAGTTTTTCACGGAGGTCGTCAATGTCAATGTCGCCGCTCTCGGTGCAGTTCACGGCGACAACCTCAAAGCCCGCGAGATGCGAACTCGCCGGATTCGTGCCGTGCGCCGAAACCGGAATAAAACACAGGTCGCGTCCGGTCTCGCCGCGCGAATGATGATAACGGCGGATGGCGAGCAGTCCGGCGTATTCGCCCTGACTGCCGGCGTTGGGCTGCAGCGAAACCGCGTCAAAGCCGGCGAGGCGCGCCAGCCAGGTTTCCAGCTGCGAGACGAGCGCGAGAAGTCCGCCCTGCTCGGAAGGCGGCGCGAACGGATGAAGTCCGGCGAATTCGGGCCAGAGTATCGGCTCAAGTTCAACGGCGGCGTTCAGTTTCATCGTGCAGGAACCGAGCGGAATCATGGACAGGTCCAGCGCGACATCCTTCTCGCGGAGCCGCCGCAGATAGCGCATGAATTCGGTCTCGGCGCGATTCATGTGAAAGACCTCGTGCGTGAGGAACGGCGTCTGACGGCGCAGCGCGTCGGGAATGGCGCGGCGCGCGCCGATAGACTCGTCAAGCGAGCGCAGACTGAAGGGCAGAATGGCGCCCGAAAACGCGGCGATCAGACGCACGAGGTCGCGCGTGGTGACGGACTCGTCAAAGGCGGCGGAGAGGGTGCCGTCTTCGTTGTCGCGGAGCAGGAATCCGGCGGCGCGGGTGCGCGCGAGAATTTCGCCGGTGCGCGCGCCGAGCGACACGGTGACGGTGTCAAAAAAGTGTTCCTCGGCGGACTCAAATCCGAGACGGCGCAGCGCCTCCGAAAAAAGCAGCGCGAGACGATGCGTGCGCTCGGCGATCCGCGAGAGTTCGTCGGGTCCGTGCCAGAGGGCGTAGAGTGCGGCGACCATCGCGGGCAGCGCCTGGGCGGTGCAGATGTTGCTCGTGGCTTTTTCGCGGCGGATGTGCTGTTCGCGGGTCTGAAGCGCGAGGCGCAGGGCGACGCGTCCGCGGGTGTCGCGCGAGACGCCGACGATGCGTCCCGGCAGCCGCCGCGTGAATCGCTCGGACGCGGCGAGGAAGGCGGCGTGCGGTCCGCCGCCCATCATGGGCATTCCGAATCGCTGGGCGCTGCCGACGGCGACTTCGGCGCCCCACGCGCCCGGCGCTTCCAGCATGGCGAGGGCGAGGAGGTCGGTCGTGACGGCGACGACGCCTTTCGCGTCGCGCACGCGCGCGGCGAGTTCGCCGTGGTCGCGGACGGCGCCGTTGTCGCAGGGGTACGCGAGGAGGACGCCGAAGTGTTTTGTTTCGTCAAAGTCTTCGGGCGGGGCGCTTTCCACGGAGAGTCCGAGGGGCGCCGCGCGGGTGTGGAGGACGGCGAGCGTTGACGGGTAGAGTTCCTTGTCGGCGAGGAGGACGCGGCGTTTTTGCGGATCGGCGCGCTGCATCATGACCATGGCTTCGGCGGCGGCGGAGGCTTCATCCAGGAGCGAGGCGTTGGCGACATCCAGCCCTGTGAGGTCAATGACCATCTGCTGGAAGTCCAGGAGCAGTTCCAGTCTGCCCTGGGCGATTTCGGACTGGTACGGCGTGTATGCGGTGTACCAGCCCGGATTTTCCAGGAGGTTGCGGCGGATGGCGTGGGGGAGGACGCATCCGTAGAAGCCGCGTCCGAGGAGGGGTTTAGTTTTGGGGTTGAGTTCGGCGATGAGTCTGAGTTCTTCGAGGGTTTCGCCTTCGCCGGCGGCCGGGGGGAGGCTGTCGTCTGGTGGCGGATTGATGATGGTTTCGGGGATGACATCTTTCATGAGGTCGCCGAGGGAGTTGACGCCGAGTCTGGCGAGCATGGCGTTGACTTCGGCGGGTGTGGGGCCGACGTGTCGGGGGAAGAAGCCGCCTCCGAGGGAGAGTGTGGTGAGGCTGAGGTTGTCGTCTGTCGGGACGCGTCTTGGTTCGGGGTTGGGCTGGAAGAGCATTTTGTTTCGGGGGTTTGTGTGATGGTGACGGCGGACTTTTAATATAGCAAATAATTTGAGACCCGACAGGGCGCGATCTCCGGCATTAATCAGGAGACAAACGAAGTGCGTCCCCTGGCATTAGTAAGACTTTGACCAAGACATTCACGATAGCCGCTCAAGCGAGCGATGCCAGCAGACGGGTGCGGGCTAGCCCGCAAAAAAATTAAAAAATTAATTTGACTATTAATGGACAGACGACAATAACGGTGTCAATTAAATCGGCGTTCAGCCTCTGGCATTAGTAAGACTTTGACTAAGACATTCACGATGCTGGCTCAAGCGAGCGATGCCAGCAGACGGGTGCGGGCTAGCCCGCAAAAAATAAATAATAATTTATTGACTGTTTAAGGGGTCAATTAAATAAATTGTTTTCTTTTTAATTTAATTTTTTTTGCAGGCAGCGCCTGCGGGCATTAGTTGGCTCCGCTCGCTTGAGCCAACATTGTGAATGTCTAGGTCAAACTCCCACTAATGCCCAATATCGCACTTCGTCTGTCTCCTAATTCGTGCCGTGCCGAACCGAAAATTAATTGCTATATTCAATAAATCATGTCCGAAACCGCCGCCGCGCCGTCACCGTCTCCACAGCCCCCGGCCGTGACCCCCCTCCACAACTTTCACGAAAAACATAACGCCAGAATCATCACCTTCGCCGGACACCTGCTCCCCGTCCAGTACCGGCACGGCATCATCCAGGAACACAACGCCGCCCGCGAAAACGCCGCCCTCTTCGATGTCTCCCACATGGGACAAACCCGGATCAAAGGCGAAAACGCCGCGCAACTCCTCGCAAAACTCCTCCCCCTCGTCCCCGGCGCCGTTCCCCGAAACGCGCTCCGATACAGTTTCATCCTCACCCCCGAAGGCAAAACCGCGGACGACCTCATCCTCGCCCGCCTCGCCGATGACGAATTCATCCTCGTCCTCAACGCCGCCCGCAAACAAAACGACAGGCAGATCATTCAGCGAATCGCCGCCGAAACCGGCGATGTCTCCGTCACTCACCTCGACGGAGCCGAAGCCCTCCTCGCCCTTCAGGGTCCCGACGCCGCCGGCATCCTCTCTCAACTCGCCCCCGACGCCGGCAGTCTTCACTTCATGCGGACCGCGCAGACTCAAATCAGTCTTGACGGCGCGCGGGTTCCTGTCCGCGTCGCGCGCTGCGGATACACCGGCGAAGACGGATTTGAAATCTCCGTCGCCGCCGCCGCCGCCGAAAACCTCGCCGACCGCCTCGCCGCCCTCGGCGCCGCGCCCGCGGGTCTCGGCGCGCGCGACACCCTCAGGCTGGAAGCCGCGCTCCCCCTCTACGGTCACGAACTGGACGAAAACACGAGCCCTCTAGAAGTCGGACTCGCCTGGGCGATTCCGAAAACGCTCCGCGAAGCCGACGCCATTCCCTGCGTCGGCGGCGATGCTCTCGCCGATGCTCTTCGGAATCCCGACACCCTTTCCGCCGCGCAGGTCGCGCTTGTCGCCGAGGATGGTCCCGGGCAGAGACGGCCTGTCCGCGAGGGCGCGCCCTGTCTCCTCGCTGACGGCGGCGGCGGCGACAGCGCCGGCGCCGGCGTTGTCACGAGCGGGACCTTCTCGCCTTCGCTCGGACGCGCGATCGCGCTTGCTCGTGTTCCGCGCGACTGGCCGCGCCGCTCCGGCGTTCTTTTTCATGTTCATCATCGCGGGCAGACTTTGCCCTTCCGCGCGGCAGACGCGCCTTTTGTTCCGCATCGCTATCGGCGGCGCGCTTGAACGCAACTTTCGTCAAGGAGGAAACACGATGTCCAGGCTTTACTCCAAGGAGCACGAGTGGATCGAGGCGCATGACGGCGTCGCCACTGTCGGCATTTCGGATCATGCGCAGGAGCAGCTCGGCGAGCTTGTTTTTGTGGAGTTGCCGGAGGTCGGGCGGCGGCTTGCCGCGGGCGAGGAGGCGGCGACGATTGAGTCTGTCAAGGCGGCTTCGGAGGCGTATGCGCCCGCCGCCGGCGAGGTTTCGGAGGTTAATGCCGCGCTTGGCGATGATCCCGGGCTTGTTAACCGCGATCCTGAGGGGGGGGGGTGGCTTTTCAAACTCAAGATCGGCGACGGCGCCCTTCCGGAGACGCTTATGTCTGCGGAGCAGTACAAGGCTTTCATCGCCGACGACAATTAACCTGTCGCCGCCATTGTCGTCTGCTTTAATTAAGGAGACAACGAAGCCCTGCCCCTGGCATTAGTGGGAGTCTGACTTAGACATTCACGACAGCGGCTCAAGCGAACCGCGCCAACTGACGGGTGCGGGCTAGCCCGCAAAAAAAATTAAAATTAAAAACAGACAATTTAAGGGGTCAATTAAGTAAATTGCTTTCTTATTAATTAGACAAATAATGGGGTGATAATTTATTAAATTAATTCTTTTTTAATTTATTTTTTTGCAGGCAGCGCCTGCGGGCATCAGTTGGCGCGGTTCGCTTGAGCCGGCATCGTGAATGTCTAAGTCAAACTCCCGCTAATGCCTGGGGCTGCTCTTCGTTGTCTCTATAATTATTTATTATTGACGAACAATTAATGGACGGACGGCAAAGCGTCAGTCAGGCTCCGGCCTCACCGCTTGCCCTTGAGATCGCGCACATCGTCCTGCAGTTTGTCGAGCTTCTTTGACATCCCCGCGATGTCAAATTTGTTCTCGAATCTGGTCTCGAACTGATCAGCCCACTCGTTCATGTCGGACCGAAGCTCCTCGCGCAACTCCTTGTGCCGGACTTTGTTCCGCTCATCGGCTTCGTCCACCATGAGTTGCATGTCGCGCTTCAGATCGTCGCGCATTCCGCTCATGGCTTCCCTGATGACTCCGCGCAGACCCTCGGCGAGAGGGTCTACACGACCGTTCAAGGGCTGCTCTTTACTGCTCACGATCTTCGCCTCAGGCGGGCGCGAGGGCGGGAGGCGATTACTCGGTCGGAAGACCGTAACGCTCCCCGACAAAACCGCCCAGAAAATCAGGAGCCGCCGCATCACCCGAAGTGAAGCCGAACAAACCCACAATCTCCTCGGCGTTGGGACCGGCGAAATGTCCGCTGAAGCCGGTGCCGGCGGCGGCGTCATACTTCTGGACATTGTCCTCGCCGTACGCCTTGCCCGTGAGCAGGTCCTGATTGACCTCGGCGCCGACGGTGATGTCGCCCCAGAAGTCGCCGATGTTGGTGCCCGTGGAGGTGAAAGTCACCGAGCGCCAGTCCTGCTCGGCGGGCGCCGAAGCGGAACCCGGACGCCCCGCGATCTCCTTGAGATTGGTCTCGAAAGTGCCGGTGACGCCGGTCACGCCCTTCTCGTTGAAGTGGGCGCGCATGTCGTTGGTTCTGCCGATCAGGAGATACAGTTTGGAGGCGGCGGCGCGGTCGGTGCTGGCGTCGGCGGGGAAAGCCGCGTCGGGCGGCACGCCCCAGGCGGCGAGACGCGCCTTGTAGATCGCCCAGCCGCTGGAGGCGCGGTTGCCGTCGGCGTCGGTGTTGAGAATGGGAACGAAGTTGGTCGTCTTGAGACGGCTGAAGATGTGCGCGTCAAAGTAGTTGGAACTGCCGGCGCCGCCGAGGCGGTTGACCAGATCCGTCCCGCTCGCGCGCAGCTGCGAGCGCGTCAGGACAAAAGTGGAGTACTGCAGCGCCCAGTCGCCGTTGTTGGCGTACTGGACGGGCTGAACGACATCCACATAGTAGCGGAGGATGTGGTCGTCCTGGTCGGCGGGGGAGTCGGGCGTGCCGGACCAGCCGATGGTGCTGGTGCCGGTCGTCGTGCGGTAGACGAGGTTGTAGTCCAGGATGTTGGGGCCGCGCGCGAATCTCGGATTGGGCGAGGCGTCGGCGGTCTCGCCGCCGCCGAAACTCGGATTGCCGAGGTCGTTGTTGAGGACGTAGTTGTAGGGCGAGTTGTGATTCGGCCGGAACGCCGCGCCGCCGGTGTCGGCGTCGAGCTGGGCGGCGAGGACGGTGGTGCCGTCGGGGCGGCGTCCGAAGCGCACGCCGACGGCGGTGGGGTTGTCGACCCGGTAGACGGGCCCGACTCCCGGCGCGGCGAAGGCCTGGCGCACCTGGACGCCGTCGACGGTGGTGGTGCCGCTGGCGAGTCCTGTGGTCCAGGTGATGTAGAAGGGGTAGTACCCGATGGCGGGCGTGCCTTCGACGCCGGTGATTCGCGTGCTGCCGGCGAGGAGTTTGCCGCCGGTGAGTTTGATGAAGGTCTGCGCGGCGTTGTTGGCGGCGGCGGCCTGGGCGCCGACCTTGGGGATGGTGTCGGTGGCGTGGCGCGTGACGCCCCAGCCCCGGTGTTCGTAGAGGGCGGTCTCGGTGGAGGTCTCGCCGGGCGCGAAGGGCATCCCGACGTCGGGGTTGGTGCCCTGGACGAATTCGACGGCGTCTCCTTCGAGCGTGGCGCCGTCGGGGTCGATCTGGGTTTCGACGGTGGCGGCGCGGAGGGCGTCGGCGGCGAGGTCGGCGGCGGTTGAGCCGCAGGCGGAGAGCGCGATCAGCGACAGACCGACGGCGGTAGTCTGGAAAAAGCGAGCAATGGACATTCTTGGTTCCCCTGATCCTTCAATCGTTGGGTCTTCTGGTTCACGGGTTTCGTTTTTGACGCCGTGTCCGCCTGACCTTTGTACCACAAAAGACGGGAAGCCCTGCACCCAGGGAATCCCCCTCGTACGCGACATCTCCCCGGTTGAGGAGAACCGCCTATTGTTTTTTTACAGGCAAGCGGTTCTCAAGTCAAGCGCTGGGGGGAGGGTATTTAGCCTTCCTGTTGAGAGTATAGGGGGATTTTGTTGTATGTCTAGGGGTATTAGGGTGTTGAATTTATTGACTTTTTTGGTGTGGCGGGTTTGGGGTGTTGAAAATCGGCATTTTAATTGGGAATCGGGGGACAGAAAAGGTGTCGGGCGGGGGCGGGCGTTGGGGGGTATTTTTCGGACTTTTGATGGCGCGATCCTGGAGGGAATTTCTGCTTTTGGCGTCAGTTGATGCTTTAATTGGGGGACAGGCAATTATAAGGACAGACGAAGCGCGATCTTTGGCATTTAATGGCCAGACGACAATAACGGTGTCAATTAAATCGGCGTTCGGCCTCTGGCATTAGTGGGAGTTAAATTCAGACTAGCCACGATGTTGGCTCAAGCGAGCGATGCCGGCAGACGGGTGCGGGCTAGCCCGCAAAAATTAAAATTTGTTTCAGGGGCTTCATTGACGGCGCCGCGTTTTTCGTTCTTTACCGTCTTGTTAAAGGAACATTAAAGCGTGCGGCGCTTGCGGCGCACTCGTCGCGCGGACTTCAGTCCGCGCCGGCGGAGGGTGCGCGTGCGCCGCAGGCGCACACGACGCGCGCCCTCCGCCCGTCCTGATGTTTGATGATGGAGACCGGCAGATGCGGTGCGCGGGCGACGAAGACGGCGCGGGCCCAGGGGCTTCATTGACGGCGCCGCATTTTTTTTCTGGTTAGAAAGACAAAATTTGCTGACGGAAGAAAACGACACACCTCGGCTGTCTTGCCGTCCGCAGGACGGCGAGACAGCCCCGCGGACGGCGCCCGCCGTCCGCACAGGAGAGGGTGTGTCGTTTTCTGCTTTGACGAAATCAGATCCGTTAAAAAGAGAAATTATTAAAGCGTGCGCCGTCAGGCGCACTCGTCGCGCGGACTTCAGTCCGCGCCGGCGGAGGGTGCGCGTGCGCCGCAGGCGCACACGACGCGCGCCCTCCGCCCGTCCTGATTTTTGATGATGGAGACCGACAGATGCGGTGCGGGGGGGGGGGGCGGAACGGCGCTGAGCCACGGAATCCGCCCGTTTGACAGAGCCGGCGAATTTGTCCATAATGAGAGCGAAAGAAAGGAGGGGCGATTCCCCATGTTTGAACAAGCCTTCAAGCGGTTGGACAACCATCTGAACAACGATGACGGGATAAGTACGGAATTGGAGTACGTCGAGCAGAGCTCGTGGCTGCTGTTCCTCAAGTATCTGGACGACCTGGAAATTGAACGGCAGAAAGAAGCCGAACTCGGCGAGAAGTATCGCCCGATTCTGGAAGAGAAATTCCGATGGTCCGCCTGGGCGATGCCCAAAAAAGCGGACGGCAGTCCCGCCTATGACAAAATCAAGACAGGCGAATCTCTCATTGACTTTGTCAACAAGGAGTTGTTTCCGTACCTCGCCGGATTCAAAGGAGCGGACGGGGTGAAGACGGACACCATCGAGCATAAGATCGGCGAGATTTTCAGTCAGCTGGAAAACAAGATTGAGAGCGGGAATTGTCTGCGCGAATGTCTTGAGGATATAGACGAACTCGCCTTCGCTTCTCAGTCCGACCTTCACGAGTTATCTAGTTTGTATGAGGTCAGGATTAATCGCATGGGCAACGCCGGGCGCAACGGCGGGGAGTTTTATACTCCGCGTCCGCTCATTCGGGCGATGCTCAAGGTCGTCAAGCCGGAGATAGGCGAGACAATTTGCGACCCCGCGACGGGCTCGGCGGGCTTCCTGTGCGAGTCTTACGACTACCTCTACAAAGAGGGAATCAGCGGAACCGAGTTTGAAACCCTGCAGAAGAGAACACTCTACGGGCAGGAGAAAAAAGTCCTGCCGTATGTCATCGGCATGATGAATATGATCCTGCACGGGGTTGAGACGCCGAATCTCGCGCGCGTTAATACTCTGTCGGAAAAGTTGACCGACATTCAGGACGACGACAAGTATGATATCATCCTTGCCAATCCGCCTTTTAAGGCGGGCGGTGAGGGCAGGGAAATTCAGCAGAACTTTGACATCCGTTCCAGCGAGCCTGCTTACCTGTTTCTGCAATTTTTCATTCGCTCGCTGAAGCCCGGCGGACGGGCGGGGATTGTTATTAAGAACACATTTCTGTCTAACAATGATGTTGCCGCGACGAGTCTGCGCGAACTGCTTCTTAAGTCATGCAACCTGCATACGATTCTGGAATGTCCGCGAGGTGTCTTCCAGGCTGGCGTGGAAACTGTTGTGCTGTTTTTTGAAAAAGGCAGCCCGACCGAGGACATCTGGTATTACACGCTTGACCCTGGTCGCACCCTTGGCAAGACCAGACCTTTGACGGACAAGGATATGGCGGAATTCGTCTCTCTTCAGCCGGAGCGTAAGGAGAGCGAGAAATCGTGGATTGTTTCCATTGACGATGTGGATACGGAAACCTGCAGCCTGACGCCCAGAAACCCGAATAAGCCGCAGGAAGCGCCGTTGCGCGCGCCGTCAGAAATTGTGCGGGAAATCTCCGCGATAGATAAAGAAAGCGCGGAGATATTGAACAGCGTCAGGGGGCTGCTGTGATGTGGGAGAGTGCTGAATTAGGGGAAGTGGCAGAGGTTGTCACGGGCGGAACTCCGAAAAGCGGGGTAGATGCGTATTGGGACGGGGATATATGCTGGATTACTCCCAAAGACATGGGGCAGAATCAGAATCTTTATGTTTCGGCCACAAGCAGACGAATCACCGAGTCGGGTTTGAACAATTCTGCGGCTAAGCTCGTTCCTCCTAACTCAGTAATACTCTCTGCAAGGGCTCCTATCGGGCACCTTGCCATTAATTCAGTTCCGATGGCTTTTAGCCAGGGTTGTAAAGGGCTTGTTCCGTCACCAGATTTAGATGCAGAATTTCTGTACTACTTCTTGCTTTTCAACAAAGGTGCATTAGATGAGATGGGCACCGGGACAACCTTTAAGGAGCTTTCATCAGCAAGGATAAAAAATATAGAAATCCCCTTTCCGCCTCTCGCGGAGCAGCGTCGCGTCGTGTCTATTTTGAACGAAGCCTTTTCGGGAACTGACAGGCTGCGCGCTCTTTCCGAAAAGAATACAGAAGATCTGAAAGAGCTCAGATGGTCTGTATTGCAAAAACACCTCGCCCCGCCTCTACAGCATCAAGAAGGTGCCGTGATGTGGGCGAGTGCTGAATTGGGGAAGGTTTGCGAGATACATAGCGGCCGCAGACCGAGGGGGGGTGCGGTCAGCGATGGTGTGCTGAGCATCGGGGGCGAGCATATAAATTCGGATGGAAGCTTCAATCTTTCCAATCCCAAATATATCCCCGGTGATTTTTTCCACAGATTGAAGCGGGGGAAAATCGAGGTTGGTGATGTTCTGGTCGTGAAGGACGGGGCAACAACCGGGAAGGTCGGGTTTTTTAACGAAGACGCTCCGTTTGAGATTGGAGCTGTGAACGAGCACGTCTTCATTCTTCGCTCCAGGAACAGGGAGAATTTAGTGCCTTCATACCTTTATTGGCTTTTAACGTCTAAAGAGGGCAATGCTGAAATTTTGAAGCATAAGACGGGAGCGGCCCAGGGCGGGATAAATTTGTCAATAAGAGGGATTGAAATCTCTTTCCCGCCGCTTGATGAACAGCGGCGCATTGTCTCCATTTTGGACGAGGTTAATTCTAAGATTGATAAATTGCTCGTATTGGAGCAAAATAAGGCTCGCTGCCTTGACGAACTCAAGCAGTCCATCCTCCAAAAAGCCTTCACGGGCGAACTCACACAAGAAAAGGCGGAAGCCGAATGAACGACGAAAAGAGGAACGAAGCGGATACCCGCGCCGAGCTCGTCGAGCAACAGCTGAAAGAAGCCGGCTGGGGCGCTTCGGGCAGTCGCGTTCGTCGCGAATATCACATCAAAATCGGCAGGGTGCAGGGTTCGGGCAAGCGCCAAAGAACGAAGCCGGCCGACTTCGTGCTTATATACCGCGGCAAGATACTCGCCGCGGTGGAAGCGAAGCCCGAAAGCGACGAGGTTACGGAAGGGCGACTCCAGGTTATAGAGTACGCCGAAAACCTCGAGGTCCGTTACGCCTACTGCACCAACGGTCACGGAATCCATCAGATTAACATGGAAACGGGCGAGGAAGGCGCAGTCAGCGCATACCCCTCGCCCGACGAACTCTGGGCGTTGACCTACGACAAGGAGACTCCGGGCGACGAGGAGATTAAATGGCGCGGCAAATTCAGCAAAACCCCGTTTGAAAACAGAGGCGGCACCTGGAAATCGCGCTACTATCAGGACATCGCGATCGAGCGCGTCCTTGAAGCGATCGCCAGAGGGCGGAATCGCATCCTGCTGACGATGGCGACAGGCACCGGCAAGACCGCCGTCGCCTTTCAGATCGCGTGGAAACTTTACAAACAGCGCTGGACCCTCGCGAAAGATTGCGAACGAGAGCCGCGAATTCTCTTTCTCGCCGACAGAAACATCCTCGCCGACCAGGCTTTCAACGCGTTCTCCGCCTTTCCCGAAGGGGCGCTGACGAGGATCACGCCGGACTCTCTCAGAAAAAGAGGGCGTCCGCCGACACACGCCAGCGTCTTCTTCACGATTTTCCAGACCTTCATGTCCAGGGACAGCAATGACGCTCCGTTCTACAAAAGGTATCCGCCCGACTTCTTTGACTTCATCGTCATTGATGAATGTCACCGCGGCGGCGCGAACGACGAAAGCACCTGGCGCGAAATCATGGAGCATTTTGAACCCGCCGTGCAACTCGGCCTGACCGCGACTCCGAACCGCAGGGTGAACGCCGACACATATAAATACTTCGGCAAGGCCGTCTATGAATACTCGCTTCAGAGCGGCATCGACGGCGGCTTTCTGGCGCCGTACAGAGTGCGCCGGTATGAAACCAGCATCGACAAGTACGCCTACGACCCGAGCGACCGCATCCTCACGGGAGAGGCGGAGGAGGGCAAGGTGTACGGGGAGAGAGACTTCAACAGAATCATTGAGATCAAGACGCGCGAAAAATACCGCGTGGACCTGTTCATGAAAGAAATCAACCAGCGGGAGAAGACTATCGTCTTCTGCGCCACGCAGGAGCATGCGCTCCTGGTGCAGCAGCTCATCAGCGCGGCGGCGAACGAGAAAAATGTGAAGTATTGCGCCCGCGTCACTTCCGACGAAGGGGAGATCGGCGAGCAGTACCTGCGCGAATTTCAGGATGACGACAAGACCATTCCCACGATTCTCACGACTTCAAGAAAGCTGTCCACGGGCGTGGACGCGAAGAACGTCCGCCATATCGTTCTGATGCGCCCGATCAAAACGATAATTGAATTCAAACAGATCATCGGACGCGGCACACGCCTCTACAGGGGCAAACATTACTTCACCATTCACGATTTCGTCGACGCGTACCTGCACTTCAAGGATCCGCTGTGGGACGGCGATCCGGAACAGGTGGACGGCGACGACACCGAAAAGCCCGAAAAAGAACGCGCCGGTCGCGCGCGCGGAGAGCGGCCGTCGCCTCCCGAAAGCGAAAAGCTCAGAATAGAGCTGGCGGACGGGAAGGTGCGCCAGTTCGCGCACATATCCTCGACCTCTTTTTACGACCTGGACGGCTCGCTGATGTCGGCGGAAAAATACATCAAGCGGCTCTTCGCCGACATTCCCAAAGTGTTCACGAACGAAGACAACCTGCGCGAACTGTGGGGCAGACCCGAAACGCGAAAAGACCTTCTCGAAGCGCTCGACGAACTCGGTTACGACTCGGACCAGCTGAAGCGTCTGGTGGATGCCGTCTCCGAAGAAAGCAGCGACATTTTCGACCTGCTCGCCTACATCGCCTACGACAGGCCGACGAAATCCCGGCGCGCGCGGGCTGACGCGTTTCCGTGGTCTGCTCTCGACAAATACGACCCCGGATGCCGCGAATTCCTGACCTTCGTGCTGGAGCAGTATGTCAAGGAGGGCGTGGACGAACTGGACAGCAACAAACTGCGCAGTCTCATACGCTCCAGGTATTCGTCGGCGACCAACGCGGAGAGGATAATTGGTTCTCTGGCGGCGGTGAAGTCTGCTTTCGAGGAGTTTCAGGCGCACCTCTACCAGCCATAGCCCCCGCGCCCGCCGGAAGCCCTTCCGCCGCCGCCGCGCCCCCGCGACAAGACAGTCCAGATAATACAACCTAAAGTTGAATCCCCGCCCCCTGCCCCGCGGACACCCGCCACCGCCGCGATGTCTCGTCCGCAACGCCCGAAATCCGCAAAAAATCAGGACAAATT
>JALCBB010000041.1 GCA_028066985.1 Alphaproteobacteria bacterium | reverse complement strand
ACATTTAATGGGGTCATTAAATAAATTGTTTTCTTATTATTTTTTAATTTTTTTTTGCGGGCTAGCCCGCACCCACTAGTTGGTGCGGCTCGCTTGAGCCAACACCGTGAATGTCTGAATTTAACTCTCACTAATGCCAGAGGTTGTGCTTCGTCTGTCGTTTATTTAATTTCTTTCTACCACGCAGCCCTTCTTCAACACCAGCACCCGATCCATACGGCGCGCCATCTCCAAATTATGCGTCGCCACCAAAGCCGACGCCCCCGAACTCCGCACCAAAGTCCGCAACAAAGAAAATACCTCCCCCGCCGCCGCCGAATCCAAATTCCCCGTCGGCTCGTCCGCCAGCACCAGACCAGGACGGCTCACTATCGCCCGACACAACGCCACCCGCTGCTGCTCACCCCCGGACAACGCCCCGGGACGATGACCTGCACGCTTCCCAAGCCCCACAACACTCAACAATTCCCGCGCCACCCGCCGCGCCTCCCGCCGCGCCACACCATTCAAACGCTGCGGTATCACCAGATTCTCAAGCGCGCTGAAATCCGCAAGCAAATGATGATACTGATACACAAACCCGATCCGTCCGCGCCGCGCCAGTGTCCGGTCGCGCTCCGACAAGCGCGTGACATCCCGCCCGTCCAGAAATATTCGCCCGCCGTCACACCGATCCAGCAAACCCGCGATATGCAGCAAAGTGCTCTTCCCGCTCCCCGAAGCGCCGACCAGCGCCGTCATTTCTCCGGCGCGCAAACCGAAATCAACGCCCGACAAGACACGCACCTCCACACGCCCCTGACGAAAACGCCGCTCCACACCCCGCAACTCAAGACGAAACTCAGTCATTCCGCAAAATCTCAACCGGATCCAGACCAGCCGCCCGCCGCGCGGGCCACACCGGCGCCAGAATACTCACCAGCAAAGCCAGCACAACCACAAATAGAACTTCAAGCGTGTCGCGCTCCGCGGGCAGCCGCGTCAGATAATACACCTCCGGACTGAACACCTCCGCGCCCGACAGCGCCTCTATCCAGCCCTGAATCACGCGAATGTTGTCGGTGATCAGAACGCCGAGCCCCCAGCCGCCGAAGACTCCGGTCACGCCGATCAGTCCGCCGCTGATGATGAACACGCGCTGCGCCTGTCCGCGGCTCATTCCCATCGTCCGCAGGATAGCGATTTCGCGCGCCTTGTCGTTCACGAGCATATACTGCCCGCTCACGATGTTGAACGCCGCGACAAGAATTATCAGCGACAAAATCAGAAACATCACATTGCGCTCAACCGTCAGCGCGCTCAAAAAAGTGGAGTTCGCCTCCTGCCAGTCGACGAAACGCCAGTCGTCCGAGAGCGCCGCGCGAAGAGCCTCGCCGAGCCGCGCGGTGTCGCCGGGGTCGCCGCCGAAAACTTCTATCGCGTTGATCTGTCCCTGCGCGCGGAAAAATCGCTGCGCTGTTTCCAGGGGCATGATGATGAAGTTGCTGTCGTAGTCGTTAAATCCGAGAGAAAAAGTCCCCGCGACCTCAAACGATCCCTGACGCGGCAGCGTTCCGAGAACCGTCTGATTGCCGTCGGGATTCAGCAGCGTGATCATGCTTCCCGCCGACAGACCGTAACGCTCGGCGAGACGCTCGCCCAGAAGAATTCCGCCGTTGCCGAAACGCGCAAGTTCGTCGCCGTCAATAGAGCCGGACAATTCATCGCGCCGCGCGATATCCTCCGGACGCAGGGCGCGGACGCCGACGCCGAAAACGCGCCCGCTGTGACTTCCGAGCAGGGACTCCTGAACCATCGGAAAAAACAGATCCGTCCCCAGCGTCTCGCGGAGCCGCGCGCCCAGTTCGGGAGTATATTCAATGTAGCCGTCGCGCGGAAAGGCGGTGATGTGTCCGTTGAAGCCGAGGATGCGCGAGATGAGGTCGTTGCGAAATCCGTTCATCACCGCCATCACGACTATCAGGGTCGCGACGCCGAGCAAGATGCCGAGGAACGAAAAAATCGCGATGACCGAGATGAATCCGCCGCCGCGCGCGGTCAGGTAGCGGCGCGCGAGATACGGCTCTATCGGATTCACGCGCCGGCCTCCGCGACATTCGCGGCGTCCGCGACGGACGCGCGCACTTTCTCAATCGCCTCGTCCAGGCTCAGTTCCTGCGCGTCTTCGCTGTCGCGGCGGCGCAGTTCCACGAGACCGCGGGCGACTCCGCGCGGCGACACGACCATTCGCCACGGCAGTCCTGTCAGGTCCAGGTCTGAAAATTTTGTTCCTGCGCGCTCGTCGCGATCGTCGTAGAGGGTGTCCAGTTTTGCGCGCGCGAGTTCGGCGTAGGCGCGTTCGGCGAGCGCGTCGCACGCGGAGTCGCCGACCTTCAGATTCAGCAGTCCGACCGCGAACGGCGCCACGGCTTCGGGCCAGATGATTCCTCTGTCGTCGTGGCTTGCTTCAATGATGGCGCCGACGAGGCGCGAGACTCCGATGCCGTACGAGCCCATATGCACCGCGACATCGCCGCCGTCGGCGAGACGGACGCGGGCGTTCAGCGGCTCCGAGTATTTCGTGCCGAAGTGGAAAATATGCCCGACCTCAATGCCGCGTCCTTCGTAGCGTCTGTCTTCCGGCACATCGGCGGCGAATTTGGCGGCGTCGTGTTTTTCGTCGGTGCGGGCGTAGTCCTTTGTGAAGCGTCTGACGAGGGCGGCGACTTCGTCGGCGTTGTCGTAGTTCACGGCGAGCGAGAGGACATCCACATCCAGGAAGCGGCGGTCGCACCAGACCTGACTTTCGCCGGTGCGCGCGAGGATGATGAATTCGTGGCTCATGTCGCCGCCGATGGGCCCGGTGTCGGCCTCCATCGGAATCGCGCGCAGTCCGAGACGCGCGAAGGTGCGGAGGTAACTCACGAACATTTTGTTGTACGAGTGTCGCGCCGCCTCCGCCGAGACATCAAACGAGTAGTTGTCCTTCATCAGGAATTCGCGCCCGCGCATCACGCCGAAGCGCGGACGCAGTTCGTCGCGGAATTTCCACTGAATGTGGTAGAGCAGTTTCGGCAGGTCGCGGTAACTCCGCACGGATGACGCGAAGAGGTCGGTGATGACTTCTTCGTTCGTAGGTCCGTAGAGGAGGTCGCGTTCCTGGCGATCCTGTATGCGGAGCATTTCGGGCCCGTAGCCGTCGTATCGTCCGGAGCGTTTCCAGAGTTCGGCGGGCTGTATGGTCGGCATCAGGAATTCCTGCGACCCTGCGCGGTCTTGTTCTTCGCGCACGATCTGGGCGATTTTATTCATCACGCGGTATCCGAGCGGCAGCCACACATAGATGCCGGCGGCGGACTGTCGCACCATTCCGGCGCGCAGCATGAGGCGGTGCGAGACGATCTCCGCTTCTTTCGGAGTTTCGCGCAGTGTCGGAAGCAGATACCGCGAGCGGCGCACGGGACATTCCTTTAGCAAGCGATGCGCGGGGCGCGCGGGCGACAAGGACAGAAACCGCTGTTGTGAGGCGGGTCTGCCGTCAAATCTCGGTCGTCTTCAGCCTATGAAATTCGGCTGTGTTTGTCTATTCTTTATTATCGGTGTTTGGGGCTTGGCGGGAGTGTCGGAGTGTCTTCGGAAGTGTCTTTGAAAACGGCGGGCGGCGGACGCGTTGAGGCGCGGCGGGGAGCGGTATGGCGCCGGCTTTTGCTGTGGTTCGGGGTTTTGGCGCTGGCTGTGGTGGCGGGCGCGCTGGGGGTGTTCGGGTGGTCGTATTGGGGGAGTGTTCCGGATTATGACGGCGACGCGCGTCTGGCGGGACTTGAGTCGGAGGCGCGTCTGGTGCGCGGCGCCGACGGACAACTTCTGGTGGAGGCTGAAAGTCTCACGGACGCGGTGCGCGCGGTTGGTTTCGCGCACGCGCAGGAGCGAATGGAGCAGATGGACATCCTGCGCCGCATCGGACGCGGGCGGTTGTCGGAGTTGATGGGTTCGCGCACTGTGCCGATTGATCGGTTCATGCGGACTTTGAATCTGGACGAGCATTTGTCGTCTGACTTCGCGGCGCTTGATTCTCGCACGCGCGAGATTCTGGAGGCGTATACCGAGGGCGTGAACGGATATCTGGCGCATCATGGCGATGGTGTATGGTCTCCGCTTTTGCAGTTTACGGGCGCGACGCCGCCGGAGCCGTGGCGTGTTGAGGATTCGCTGTTGTGGGGAAAGGTGACGGCTTTGCGTCTGGCGCGGAACTGGCAGAACGAGGAGCGCAACCTTGAGTTGCGGAACATTCTGGGCGAGTCGTGGGAGATTTTGTATCCGATTGAGCCTGCGCGCATTCGCGCTGTCGGCGACATTAATTTTAACGGGGACAGTGACGGCGCCGCCGTTAATGTCAATGTCAACGACGACAGGGACGACAACGAAGGCGCCGTTAATGTCAATGTTAACGACGACAAGGACGACAACGAAGGCGCCGTTAATGTCAATGTTAACGACGACAAGGACGACAACGAAGGCGCCGTCAATGTCAATGTTAACGACGACAATGACGGCGACACCGTTATTGTCCCCGACGACGACAAAAATGGCGGCGGTGTCAATGTTGATGTTAACGACGACAAAAACGGCGCCGTTAATGTCCCCGATGACGAAAACGGCGGCGGCGTCAATGTCGGCGGAGGCGGCGGCAGCAACTTCTGGGCAGTCGCCCCCCGCAGAACCCCCGACGGCGCGACCCTCTTCGCAAGCGACCCGCACCTTGACCTGACCCTGCCGCCCGTCTGGTATCTCGTGCGTATTGAAACGCCCGAAATCACCCTCGCCGGCGCCATCCCGCCGGGACTGCCCCTCCCCCTCATCGGACACTCAAACCACCACGCCTGGGGACTCACCAACCACTTCGGCGACACCCAGGACCTGCTCGTTGAAACCCTCTCCGCCGACGGCGCGCGCTACATCACCGCCGACGGCGAACAGGAATTCACCGAACGCCGCGAAGTTATCAATGTGCGCGGCGGCGAACCCGTCACCTTCACCGCGCGCGACGGACGCCACGGGCCCGTCATCTCCGACCTGCCCGGCTCGCGCACGGAGCGGCTCGCCGAGCCAGGCACCGCGCTGACCCTCGCCTGGCCCGCGCTCGCGGCGGGCGACACCACCGCGTCCGCCGCTGTCGGCTTTGCGCTCGCGCGCGACATTGACGACTTCCGCCGCGCCGCCGCCGACTTCATCGCGCCCGTCCAGAACCTCGGATACGCCGACAATCAGGGCAACATCGCCATCTTCACCATCGGCAGACTGCCGAAACGCGGCGGCGCGGGCGGCGACCTTCCCGCGAAGGCGGGACCTTCAGCGTGGCGCGAGGGAATGATTCCCTTCGCCGAACTGCCGAGTTTTATCAATCCGCCTTCGGGACTCGTCACCAACTCCAACGACCGCCTGACCGACGACACCTACCCCTACTTCACGGGCGAGGACTGGCTGCCGCCCTCGCGCGCCGAGCGGCTGCGCGCCGTCCTTGACGCGCACGACACAATCGGCATGGACGAAATGCGCGCCGCGCAACTTGACCTCGTGTCTCGCGGCGCGCAGAAGTTTCTGCCTTTTCTGCTGTCTCAAACGAATGACGACGGCGACGACACCGCCGCGCGCGCGCTGGCGATGCTCCGCGAGTGGGACGGCGCGATGAACGCCGACCTCACCGAACCTCTTTTGTATCATCTCTGGTTTCTCGCGCTTGAGGAGAGTCTCCTTCTCATGCGCCTTGACGAAGAACTGCTGCCGGCGACTTACGGCAAGGGATGGAACCGCGCGCGCGTGCGGCGACTTCTTGACTCCGAGTGGTGCGAAGAGGATCGGTGCCGCGACATTGTTAACGCGAGTTTTCAGACCGCGCTGGCGCGCCTCGCCGAGATCGGAAACGGCGACCCCTTCGCCGCCGAGTGGGGCGATCTGCACCGCGCGCATATCGGACACCCGATACTCGGCTTTAATTTTCCGTTCAATCCCTGGCGGCGCGAGTTGCCGACGGGCGGCGCCGACGACACCGTGAATCTCGCCCTGCCCGAAACGAAGGACGGCTCGCTTCATCACACGATCGGCGCCGGACTGCGTTTTATTGTGAATCTTGACGCGCCCGACGAGTCTCTCTTTATGATCAACGGCGGGCAGTCCGGACATCCCGCCTCGCCTTTTTACGACAACCTTCTGGAGCGCTGGCTGCGCGGCGGTTATATTCGTCTTTCGCTTGACGACGAGGCGCGCGGGCGGGCGCGGATTTTCCGTCTCACTCCCTGACGAGGAATTGCACGAGGAATTGCAAATGAGTGTCTCTCTTGACGACATTGAGCGCGCGCGTCTGCTCATTCAGGACAACATCGTCCGCACGCCGTTGATTTACGCGCCGCGGCTGAGCGCCCGTTTTGACTGCCGTCTTTTTCTTAAACTGGAAACGATGCAGGCGACCGGTTCATTCAAGGATCGCGGCAGTTTGAATCGTCTGCTGCATCTTGACGACGAGCAGCGGCGGCGCGGAGTTGTGGCGATGTCGGCGGGCAATCACGCGCAGGGAGTGGCGTATCATGCGCGGCGTCTTGGTGTGCCGGCGAAGATTGTGATGCCGAGTTTCGCGCCGTTTTCCAAGGTTGAGCGCACGCGCAGTTACGGCGCCGAGGTTATTCTTGAGGGTGACACGCTTGACGCTTCGGCGGTGCGCGCGCGCGAGATTGTGAGCGAGGAGGGTCGCACCTTCATTCATCCGTATGACGACGATCACATCATCGCGGGGCAGGGTTCTATCGGTCTTGAGATCATGGAGGACTGTCCTGATGTTGACGCTGTGATTGTGCCGATTGGCGGCGGCGGAGTGATTTCGGGGACGGCGATCGCGGCGCAGTCTTTGCGTCCGAGTGTTGAGGTTTACGGTGTTGAGTCGGATAGGTATCCGTCTATGAGTCGGGCGATTGCGGGCGAGGCGCCGAGTTTCGGCGAGGCGACGATTGCCGACGGAATCGCGGTGAAGGTGCCGGGCGAGCGGACGCGTCCGATTGTGGAGGAGCGGGTGCGCGAGATTTTTTTATGCGGCGATGATGATTTTGAGCGCGCCATTTTTCTTTTGCTTGAGGAGCAGAAGGTGGTCGCGGAGGGCGCGGGCGCGGCGGGGGTGGCGGCTTTGCTGTGTAACGGCGAGCGTTTTCGCGGACGGCGTGTGGTCGTGGTGGTATGCGGCGGCAACATTGACAGTCGGATGCTGGCGTCTGTGCTGGCGCGTTGTTTGATGTATGACTCGCGCATTTTGCGTTTGCGGATACGGATTGTGGATCGTCCTGGCGAGATGTCGCGTTTGTCCGGAGTGATTGCGGCGTGCGGTTCTAACATTCTGGAGATTCATCATCAGCGTTTGTTTGCGGACATTCCTGCGAAGGAGGCGGACATTGACGCGGTTGTTGAGACTTCGGGTGTGGAGCATGGCGAGGTTATTCGCGGGCGTTTGGAGGAGGCTGGGTATCGTGTTCGGATACTGAAGATATCCACCTTGAATCACACCCTTTAATTAGGAGACAAACGAAGCCCGATCTCTGGCATTAGTGGGAGTCTGACTAAGACATTCACGATGTTGGCTCAAGCGAACAGCGCCAGCTAATGGGTGCGGGCTAGCCCGCAAAAAAATAAATTAAAGATTAATTGGACTATTTAAGGGGTCAATTAAATAAATTGATTTCTTTTTAATTTAATTTTTTTTGCAGGCAGCGCCTGCGGGCATCAGTGGGTGCGGTTCGCTTGAGCGACTGCTTTAAGAGTCTAAAATTCTCGCCCACTAATGCCGAGGGTTGTTTCTCAGTTCGCGTTGGGGCGGACCATATACTCAATCCAATTGCCGATCTCCAGCACCCGCCGATCCTTGTTCAAAATCTCGCCGCTGACACCCAGACGCCAGGACACATCCCGCTCCCCCGCATCCGCATGAATCAGATCCCGCGCGTAAGCCTCCAGCGCGTCGCCGTCCGCGAAAAAACCCTCCTCCAATAACGAGTCGTGAAGCCGCCGCAATATCCCCGCCACAAAAAACAAAGAATACTCCGGATGATACTGCACACCCCAGAACACCCCCTCCTCATGACAAATCTCCACCGCCTGAACCCGGCTGTGATGATTGCTCGCAAGCAGACGCGTCCCCTCCGGCAGCGTCGCAACCTCGTCAACATGCACCGCCACCGCGTCATAAGCCGGAGGACGCCCGTCCAGCAGCGGATGATCCTCCACAATGTGAATGTTGCGCGCGAAACACATCTCGCGTCCGCTCGCCGCCGGCGCGACCTTGCCGCCCGCCGCGCTCGCCGCCATCTGCAACCCCCAGCAGGAACCGAAGAACGGAGTGCCCGACTCAAACGCGCGCCCGGCAAGATCAACCTGACGCATCGCCTCGGCGGGAGACTCGGGCAGATTCAACGCCGAGCCGCCGATAACAATGCCGTCGTAGTTTTTGATTTCTTCGCGGGTCGGCAGTTTCGTGTTAAGGTCGGCGCCGTAAACAACATCATAGGACGCGCCGGGGGCGAGGCTGCAAAGCAGTTCGCCGTATTCAACGCCGGGGTCGTGTCCGAGGTGAGCGATGACGCGCTCGCGGACTTCAAGCGTATTTCCCTCAACGACGAGGAATTTCAGGGCGCGCATACAGGTCTCCTTGGGTGTAAAACAGGCTCCCGCCAGATAGTGCATTTTTAATATTGACTAGGCAAGGGGTCAAATAATTCTTATTTAATTTTTGCAGGCAGCGCCTGCGGGCGTCAGTGGGTGCGGCTCGCTTGAGCCAACATCGTGAATGTCTTAGTTAAACTCTCACTAATGCCAGGGGCCGTGCTTCGTCTGTTTAATTGGTGCAGAATTCATAGCCGGAAGAGGCGACCGTCAAGGCGAGCATCCAGCCCAGTAAAGACGAGCGCGGCGTCTGTCCCATCCGCCCCGCGCGCAACGGCAGCACCAAAGTCGGACAGCAAAACAACGCCAGCCCCAAACGCCGCTCATACCCCCCGCCCAGCATCCCGCGCCGCCCCATCTCCCCCAACAACGGACGCCACACCCGCTCAGCCTTGCTCGCCAGAAACGCCCGCCGCAACGGCGTCAAATCCCAGTCATGCCCGCACACCAGAAAATCACCCTCGCGCCGCGCCGTCACCATATACTCCGACAACTCAGGCTCGTACAGCCAGTGCCGATGCGCGAAGACATTGTGAAATGTCGCCTTCACCTCCGCCAATAACGCGGGAACATGACACCCCGCGAACGCCGGATCAAAATAACGCAGCGCCAGATCGCCATCGCCGCCCCGCCGCGCAAAAATGTTCGCGTTGTGCGCGTCACCATGCGCGACGACCGCCGCGCCGCCGTCCGCCATAAACGCCGCGGGCGACAACTCCGCCGCCGCCAGCGCGAACAACTCGCCGACAGTATGCGGATGCTCCGCGCCGTTAATCACCCAGCGCGTCCGCGACAACTCGTCCCAGTGCAGTTTAATCCCCGGAAACTCAAAAATTCGCCCGCCGTAAAACTGCTCCACGCGCCCGCCCGACAGCCGTCCCGAAAAAAGACGATGAACCGGCTCCGCCGCTATCTGCTCCGCCGTCGCGCTGTGCAGACTCTCGCATAAAACCTCGCCGACCTTCGCGTCCAACTCCTCCTGCGCGCGCGCAAGTTCAGAACGCAGACCGCTGTCGCCGTCACCGTCATTGTCGCCGTCACTGTCACGACACAAGTCCGCGAAACGCGGATCACTCACCCGCCGATACAGCAAAATCTGCTCGCCCGCGCGCCGCGACACCTCCAGCGGCGCCTCCACAGGCAAACCCGCGGACGCCAGAATCTCCGCGTTGTAATACTCGCCCGGCGCCTCGCCGTCCTCCTGATGAAACTTGAAGAAGAATTCGCGCTCGCCGTCATCAACAAATCCGTTCAGCGAATTAAGACTGTATACATCGTCGCGCAGAACAACACGCGCGACCTTCATTCCGAAAACCGAGCCCAGAAGTTCGCCGACAACCGCCTCCGCCGCCGCCTTCTCGCCGCCGCGCGCGAGACGCCGCGCCTCGCCCGTCAGCGAGCGCTCATCCGCCATCCTCGTCGCTCTTCATAATCTCGCGGCGCAAGGACGACACCGCGTTGCCGTGCGCGCTGAACCCCTCGTAACGCGCCAGATATTCGGCATGACGCGCCATCTCCGAATACGCGCCCGGCGTCACATAGCCGACCGAACTGCGCCGCAGATAGTCATGCACCGAAAGCGGAGACGCCCGCCGCGCCGCGCCTCCCGTCGGCAGCACCGCGTTCGGACCAAGCACGAAGTTGCCGAGCGGCACCGGCGTATGACTTCCGAGCAGAACTTCGCCCGCGTTGCGTATCGCTCCGAGATGCGAAAACGGATCGCGCGACAATATTTCCAGATGCTCGGGCGCGTAGTCGTTGATGAAGCCGTACGCGGTCGCAAGATCGGGAACAATCAGCACGCCGCCGTAGTCGCCGCCGAGAACCGCGCGCGTATATTTGACGCGCTCGTCGGTCATCGCGTCCCAGAGACGCGGCAGGGTCGCGATCGCCGCGTCGGCGACGGCGGCGCTTGTCGTCACGAGATACGCCGAAGAGTCGGGACCATGCTCCGCCTCAACGAGGAGATCCATCGCGGCGAGGGCGCCGTCTGCGCTGTCGTCGGCGAAAATGATAGCCTCGCTCGGGCCCGCGGGCGTCGCCGTGTCAATCATGTGTCCGAGCAGACGCTTCGCCGCGCCCACCCACGGACTGCCGGGACCGACAATCTTCTCGCAGCGCGGCACGGTCTCGGTGCCGTACGCCGCCGCCGCCACCGCCTGCGCGCCGCCCGCGAGATAAATCTCAACGCCGCCGACCTCGTGCGCGGCGACGAGCGTAGCGTGGTCGGCGCGTCCGTCGGGGCCCGGCGGCGTGAGGACGACAACGCGCTCCACCTCGGCGACGCGCGCCGGCACGGTCGTCATCAGAAAGACGCTCGGAAACGCGCCCTTGCCGCGCGGCACATAGCAGCCCACCACGCCGAGCGGATGCGCGCGCTCGCCCGCGAAAACTCCGCCGCGCACCTCGTGCATTCGGAAGGCGTCGGGCATCTGCAGGCGGTGGAATGTCCGTATATTTTCCGCCGCGAAGCGCAGGGACTCCACGAGTTCGGAGTCGGCGTCGCGATGCGCGGCGCGGATTTCCTCTTCGGACACCCGCAGTCCGGCGGCGCTGATGTCGGCGCGGTCAAATTCGCGCGCGAAACGCACGAGGGCGGCGTCGCCCTCCTCGCGGACGGCGGCGACTATCGCGGCGGCGGCGTCAACATAGTCGTCAAGGTCGGACTCGGCGCGGCGCAGAAGCGCGGCGCGCTCCTCCGACGAAAGACGCGCCCACTCAAGGCGGCGAATCATGTCCGGCACGGCTCAGGCGGTCAGATGCCTGAACGGCTCGCGCGCGTCCATCATTTTGCGATGCACTTCCATGTAGGTCTCGCTGTATATGCGATCAATCTCGTCGGGGGCGGGGAAGCCGTCCAGGAAATCCGGAATCTCCTCGGAGATCGTCAGGCGCGCGGCGTCAATGATGTGGTTCACGAGCAGCCGCGGGTCTTCCAGCCCCACGGATATGCGGATTGTCGTCGGCGCGATGCCGGCTTCGCGCAGTTCCGCCTCCGACAACTCCGAGTGACTGCTGATGGCGGGACACAGAATGACCGAATTCGTCTGTCCGAGCGAGACCTGAAGACCGAATTCGGGTTCCAGCATGTCAAAAAAGCGCCTGAAGGTCTCGGAGGGCAGGATGCTCCCGCCGCCGTCATCGTCGGAGTCAAAGTCAATTGTCAGCAACGGGGCGGGAAGTCCGAGATACAGGCTCCGCTCCATGATTTCGCGGTTCGGACTCCCTTCGGCGGCGGGCGAGCGAACATTGATGCGGGGATGGTTTTCCAGACAGCGCACGAAGGTCAGCGTGTTGATCGCCTTTTCGCGCACCCGCAGATAGAGTGTCGGAATGCCGCGCAGGACTTCAAACGCCTTGTCGGCGTCCAGGAAGCCGCCTTTGATGTAGAAGACATCCCAGAACATCGTTTCGTTCCACGGGATTTCGTGAACTTTGCCGGCGGCGTCGCGCCAGAGGTTGTCGCGTCCTTTCGCGGCGCTCATGAGGGCTGTCGGGCCGATGACACAGCCCGCGGTCGTGGCGCCGCCGCCGGCGATGTCCTTGGTGTAGGAGTGAATCACAAACTCGGGACGCGCGCGCGGATCCGGGTCGCGGAGCAGACTCTGCAGCGCGGGCGTGGCGATGGTGTTGTCGCACGCGACGCGGAGTCCGTGTTCGTGCGCGACGCGGCAGATTCCGGCGACATCCAGCACATAGCCGTGCGGATTGCACGGAGACTCAAGATAGACAAAAACGGTCGCGCCGTTTCGGAGCCGTTCCTCGTGCTGTTTCTGAGTTTTCTTGAGGGCGTCGGCGAAGTCGGCGGCGGTGAAGCCGTTGAACCACTCAACGGCGGTGTTGAGCCTGTCTTTTTTGGCGAACCAGTCGTTGAGAAGTTGATGCGTTCCGCCGTAGACATTGCGTGACGCGAGAACGATGTCGTCGGCGCGCAGGACATTTGAGAAAACGGCGTCAATCGCCGCCATTCCGGAGTTGAAGTTCCAGGCGAGGTATTCGCCGGCGTTCGCTCCCGCCTCAAGGTCGACGATGTAGTTCGCGAGACTGATGGAGGTCGGGTTGAAGAGCCGCGAGTAGATGGAACTGAGATGATCCTCGCCGCGAAAGGAGTCTTCTCCCCACTCAATGCACGCGTAGAGGTATGTGGCGGTTCTGGTGATGACGGGAGTGGCCGAGAAGATGGCGGGGATGTTGTCAAAGACGGGATAGACTCCGCGCGCGAGGGTGGCGTGCGGGTCGGTGCCGGCGAGCGACTGATAACTGCGCCGCAGCGGGTTCTGCAGGTTGTCCAGGACTTTCGCGAGCTGGAAAGACGCGAAGCGTTTGGCGTTGAACCATGCCACTCTGTCGCTGCGCTCCATGGAGTCGAGCGAGGCGAGCGTGATTTTCCAGAGGTCGTGAACGGCGAGGTTGCTGTGGTAGAGACTTGTCGCGAGTTGCGCGAGGGCGCGTCCGTATTCGGAGTCGGGGGCGATGGAGAAGTATCGCAGTTGCTCCTGGACGAGCGCGTCCACGGAGGTCTCGGCGGTGGTGTTGCGTTTCGGACTGAGCTGGCGTGTGGCGCGCAGTTTCTGGTCCTGTGGCGGAGTGTTTTTTGTGTCGGCTTGGGTCATAGCGTGTTTCTTTCCGGCGGGAGGGGTATATTTTAGCGGATTGCGGCTGAAAAATAAAGTATTTCGGGTCGGAAGCGGGATGTTTTGGCGCTGGCGGGGCTGTAGGGTGTGTTTCGGGGGAGCATGGACGGAGAGAGCGGAGAGGTTGTGATGTCTGATCTGGGTTTGCCGCATCTGGTGTGCGGAGTTCTGGAGTCGTCGTTGGAGGCGGGCGAGGCGCCGCCCGGCCTGGGTTTGCTGGCGCGGCGGTTCGGGGTTGGCGAGCGTCGTTTGCGGCGCGAGTTTCGCGCGGTGTTCGGCGTGACGCCGACGGAGTTTATTTCGGCGTGGCGCGCGACTCGGTTTCGGGACTTGCTGTTATCGGGGGTATCGGTGAGCGAGGCGGTGTACGGGGCGGGATATGTTTCCAGCTCGCGGGCGTATGAGGCGGCGGAGAGGTCGCTGGGCTTGTCGCCTGGACTGGTGCGACGGGGTTCCGGCGGCGAGCGAATAGAGTGGGGCAGCGCGGGCAGTGATCTGGGCGTGGTGACGATTGGCGTGAGCGGCCGCGGCATCTGCGCGGTGGTTTTGCAGCCTGACGCGGGCTGGCCGAGCGGAGTCGAGCGTCTTGCCGAGATGTTTCCGCGCGCGGAGTTGCGCTGCGGACAGACGCGGCTGGCGGATTTTCTGGGTTGTGTTGTGGCGCTGGTGGAGCGTCCGCCTGTGGTGTCGTCGGAGTTGCCGCTGGACATCCGCGGCACGGTGTTTCAGCGCCGGGTCTGGAAGTATTTACGCGGGATCCCTGTGGGCGAGACGCGCAGTTATGGTGAGGTGGCGCGTGCTGTTGGCAGTCCTGGGGCGGTGCGCGCGGTGGGGAGCGCTTGCGCGGTGAATCGGTTACCTGTTGTGGTGCCGTGTCACCGTGTTGTGGGGAGCGGCGGCGGTCTTGGCGGATATGCGTATGGTCTTGATGCGAAGCGGCGTTTGCTGGCGACGGAGCGCGCCGCGACCGGCGGGGATGGAGACGGCGAGGGGTAGCGTTTGGCGAGATGGCGACAGTGACGGCGCCGATTTTTGGA
>JALCBB010000199.1 GCA_028066985.1 Alphaproteobacteria bacterium | reverse complement strand
ATTAAATTAAAAAGAAAATAATTTATTTAATTGACACCATTAATAGTCAATTAATGAAGAAAGCAATTTACTTAATTGACCCCTTAAATTGTCCATTTAATTTTAATTTTTTTTTGCGGGCTAGCCCGCACCCATCAGTTGGTGCGGTTCGCTTGAGCGGCTATCGTGACTTTCTTAGTCAGACTCCCACTAATGCCAGGGGCCGCCCTTCGTTGTCTCACTTAAGGGGTCAGGCAGACATCAGAACGCGTCAGAAAACGGACGCCCTCAGGCGCCTCTATAGAAAATCCGCCCCCGCGGCCAGGAACCACATCAATCGTCAAAGCCGTGTGCTTCCATACCTCAAACTGCGCCGCGCCAATAAAAAACGGACAGCCGCCAATCTCCCCCAGATACACATCCTGCGCCCCCGTCCGAAACTCGCCCAGCGGATAACACATCGGCGAACTCCCGTCACAACAGCCGCCAGACTGATGAAACATCAAGTCCCCATGCTTCTTACGCAACAACTCAATCATGTCCAGCGCCGCCGCCGTCGCCGTCACCATCGGCTCGCCGTCAGGCGTCGTCACCGCGCTCAATTCAGAATCCGACATCACAAGCCCTCCCTTCGTCAAAACACCGCGTCAAAGTCGCCGCCGCGCGTCCCGACACAAAGCCGGAACGCGCGGCAAACAACCATCAAAAGAAACCCATAGGCTTCGGATCGTAACTCACCAGCAGATTCTTCGTCTGCTGATAATGGTCGAGCATCATCTTGTGATTCTCGCGGCCGATCCCGGACTGCTTGTATCCGCCGAACGCCGCATGCGCCGGATAGAGATGATAGCAGTTCGTCCACACGCGTCCGGCCTTCAGGGCGCGTCCCATGCCGAAGGAGCGATTCTGGTCGCGCGTCCACACGCCGGCGCCGAGACCGTAAAGCGTGTCGTTGCCGATGCGAATCGCGTCCTCCATGTCGTCAAAAGGAGTGACCGCCACCACGGGGCCGAAAATCTCCTCCTGGAAAATCCGCATGGAGTTGTCGCCTTCAAAGATCGTCGGCTCCACATAGAAGCCGTCCGCGAGTTCGCCCTCGGGAACATAACGCTCGCCGCCGATCAGAACCTTCGCGCCTTCCTTGCGGCCGATGTCGAAGTACGACAGGATCTTCTCCAGCTGGTCGTTGGAAGCCTGGGCGCCGATCATGGTCGCCGGATCAAGGGGATGTCCCTTCTTGATTCTGCGGGTGCGGTCCAGCGCGCGCTCCATGAACTTGTCGTAGATGGAACGCTGCACCAGCGCCCGCGACGGACAGGTGCAGACCTCGCCCTGATTCAGCGCGAACATCGCGAAGCCTTCCAGACACTTGTCGAAGAAGTCGTCGTCTTCGTCCATGATGTCTTCAAAGAAGATGTTCGGCGACTTGCCGCCGAGTTCCAGCGTGACCGGAATGAGATTGTCGGACGCGTACTGCATGATGAGTCTGCCCGTCGTGGTTTCGCCCGTGAAGGCGACCTTCGCCACGCGCGGCGACGACGCGAGCGGTCTGCCCGCTTCGGCGCCGAAGCCGTTGACGACATTCAGTACGCCCGCCGGCAGCAGGTCTTCAATGAGATTCACCATCGCCAGAATGGACGACGGCGTCTGCTCGGCCGGCTTGAGGACGACCGCGTTGCCGGCGGCGAGGGCGGGCGCGAGTTTCCACGACGCCATGAGCATCGGGAAGTTCCACGGGATGATCTGTCCGACCACGCCGAGCGGTTCCTGGAAGTGGTAGGCGACGGTGTTGTTGTCCATCTCGGCGATGGAGCCTTCCTGCGCGCGGATCACGCCCGCGAAGTAGCGGAAGTGGTCTACCACGAGCGGCAGGTCGGCGGCTTTGGTTTCGCGGATCGGCTTGCCGTTCTCCAGGGTTTCGAGCAGCGCGAGGATGTCGAGGTTGTTCTCGATCCGGTCGGCGATTTTGTTGAGGATGTTGGCGCGTTCCGTAGTGGAGGTCGCTCCCCAGGCGGGGGCGGCTTTGTGCGCCGCGTCCAGGGCGGCATCGATGTCGGCGGCGGTGGAGCGCGCGACTTCGTTGAGGGTTTTGCCGGTGACGGGACAGATGTTTTCGAAGTACTGTCCGTCTTTTGGTTTTGTCCATTCGCCGCCGATGAAGTTGTCGTAGCGATTTTTGACGGCGATTTTGTCCTGGACTTCTTTGAGCGCTTCAGGAATCATTTTGCTCCTCCCGGTTTGGTTTGGGAGTCGCTCGGCGATCTTCCAGCAGGTGGCTGGGCGGTTTTGGTCGTCCTGGCGCCTGCCCGGCTGGAAGTTGTCCGGGCGACTTACGAATTGGCGAGGCTATGCTTTATTTTAGAGGGAGTCAATAAGGCGCGGGCATTTTGTCAAGGTGTTGTGGATTAAAAATTATTATCTACTAGTAGTTGTATATTTAACGGCCCCCGAAGAACCGCTTTTGGCATTAGCGGGCGTTTGACTAAGACATTCACGCTGTTGGCTCAAGCGAGCGATGCCGGCAGATGGGTGCGGGCTAGCCCGCAAAAAA
>JALCBB010000040.1 GCA_028066985.1 Alphaproteobacteria bacterium | reverse complement strand
TGACATTCCCGCCTCGCCGGGTCAATTCGGATAATACAACCTAAAGTTGAATTTCCGCCTCCCTGCCCCGCGGACACCCGCCCCCGTCCGCGCCGTCTCGTCCGCAACGCCCGAAATCCGCAAAAAAAAATTAAAAACACCCGACATATCAACGAGTTATTAACTTGCATCGGTATAGTAAAAATACTATAATACCCCGATGACGGGAGAAAAACGGCGCCTTAAATGGGTCGGATCCAGCCAGAAGGACTCGAACAAATTCCCGGCCAGGGCGCGAAGCGAAATCGCCGTCGCGCTGGATCATGTCTGCGCCGGCGCGCCTCATCCCGCCATAAAAATCTGGAAGGGCATGGGCGGCGGCGTCTATGCGATCAACATACGCGCCGCCGCCGGAGCATATCGCGTGGTCTATGTCGCGCGTCTTGAAAGCGCCGTCTATGTTCTGCACGCCTTCCAGAAGAAGTCTCGGAAGGGAATCGCGACGCCCGGACAAGACCTCGACCTCATCAAAAAACGGCTGCGCGCGGCGCAGTCCGACGACAGGAAAGGACGGAAACATGCCTGAAGAAAAAATCCCCATCGAGTTGGGAAGCGGCAACGTGTTCGCCGACCTCGGACTCCGCGACGCCGAGCGGCTGCAGGTCAAAGCCGACATCCTCGTCGCCATCAGCAGGGAAATCCGCCGCCGCAAACTGACACAGAAACAGGCGGCGAAGAAAATGGACATCGCGCAGTCCGACCTGTCGCGTCTGCTGGGCGGCGACTTCCGCGGCTACACGGTGGATCGCCTCACGCGCATGCTGACCAAGGTCGGATACGATGTGACGGTCGTCATTGAGCGCCCCGCGCGCCGCCGAAAAGAACAGGCGGGAAAAATGAGCGTTGAACTCCACCCCTCCTGACCCGCGCGCGGCGGACACCGGAGGCGCGGCGCCGTCAATGAAGCCCTTGAGCCAAAACACGCCCCGTCCGCGGGCCGTCAGTCCGCTGCTTCACCTTCCGCGCCAGATCAATTCGGATAATACAGCCTAAAGTTGTATCATTGCGACCGCAGCCGATCGTCCGCCGCCCGATTAAAGAGAAACAATTTTAATTTTTTGCGGGCTAGCCCGCACCCATCTGCCGGCATCGCTCGCTTGAACCGGCACCGTGAATGTCTTAGTCAGACGCCCGCTAATGCCAGGAACTGTTCTACAGGGATTTATTAATTCAACTTTAGATTGTATTCACTTGCCGATGCAGAACTCCGAAAACAAAGAATCCAGCACGGATTCCACATCGCCGCCCCCGAATATCCGCGACAACGCCAGCCCCGCGGTCCGCAACTCCTCCGCCGCCAGTTCGCCGTCACCGCTCCCCAATAACTCCTCCGCCGCCGACACCGCCCGCCGCGCCAGTCCCAACTCGTCACGCTGACGCCGCCGCGCCACCAGCACCCCGTCGCCCCCGCCCGCCTCCATCGCCCCCGACAAACCCGCCGCGAACTCCCCGAGACCAGAACCCGTCCGCGCCGAAACCGCATAACACGGATACTCCCCCAGAACCCCCAGACACCCGCGCGCCATCTCCACCACCGCCGCCGACTCCAGCCCATCCGCCAGATCACTCTTGTTCAACGCCACCACCACCCGCCCGGACTCGCCGTCACCGTCGCCGCCGTCCAGCCCCGCCGAAGCCAGCAGACCCGACAACACCTCGCGCTCCGCCGCCGCCCCCTCCCCCGACAGCAGACGACCCACATCCAGCACCAGCACCAGGACACCCCCCGTCTCCGCCGCGCGCCGCGCCGCAACCCGCGCCCGACGCATCCCCTCGCGCTCAATCGTTCCATGATCCGCGATCACCCCGCCGTCACCGTCGCCGGCGCCGCCGCCCGACTCGTCCAGTCCGGCGGTGTCCACGCAGGTCATCGCCATTCCCGAAAATTCGGCGGCCGCCTCCACCAGGTCGCGCGTCGTCCCCGACACCGGCGACACAATAGACGCCTCCCGCCCCAGCAGCGCGTTAAACAACGACGACTTGCCCACATTCCGCATCCCCAGAAAAACTACCTCAACACCAGCACGAATCCGCGCGCCCAGACGCGCGCGCCTCAGAAGACCGTCCAGCGTCGCGCCCAGCGCCGACAACTCAGACCGCAGCGCGGCGTAGTCCGCGCCGCCGACATCATCGGGAAACTCCAGCCCCGCCTCCAGCACGCCGCGCAGCCGCGTCAGCGACTCCTGCAGCGGAGCCAGCGCCGCGCCCAGTCCGCCCCCAAGATGCGACAGCGCCAGACGCCGCTGCGCCCGGCTCTCCGCCGCCATCAGATCCGCCAGCCCCTCCAGTTGCGCGAGGTCGCGCTTGCCGTGCAGAAAACTGCGCCACGAAAATTCGCCCGCCTCCGCCTGACGCAGACCCTCTATCCGTCCGAGCGCCGACAAAATGCCGTCCACCACCGCCGCGCCGCCATGCACGCTCAGTTCAACCACATCCTCGCCCGTCGCCGAATACGGCGCGCGGAAACAGGTCGCCATCGCCTCGTCGAGCGGCTCGCCGTCGCCGTCGCCTCCCTCGCGCAGCCACACCCGCCGCGCCTGTCGCGGCTCTGTCGCCGCCTCGGGGCAGAGCGCGCGCAGCGCCGCGAAGGCTCCCGCGCCCGATATGCGAATCACCGCCAGCGCGCCGCGGCCGGGCGCCGACGACAGCGCGTAGATCGTGTCTCCCGCATCCGCCGGAAATCGTGCCATACTGAACGCTCTTCTTCTGTCTCTGAACGAACGCCTCCGAATGAACTCCATCATAGCCCGAAACCGCCTCGCCGGCAGCAGCAGTCTCTACCTGCGGCTTCACGCCGACAACCCCGTCCACTGGATGCCCTGGGGCGACGAGCCCTTCGCCCTCGCCCGCGAACTGGACAGACCCGTCCTGCTTTCGTCCGGATACGCCGCCTGCCACTGGTGCCATGTCATGGCGCGCGAAAGTTTCTCCGACCCGCAGATGGCGCAGTTGCTCAATCAGTATTTCGTCTCGGTGAAACTGGACCGCGAGCAGCATCCCGAAGTTGACGCGCTCTACATAGAAGCGCTCGCCCGCCTCGGACAGCCGGGCGGCTGGCCGCTCAATCTCTTTCTCACTCCCGACGGGCGTCCTTTTCTCGGCGGCACCTACTGGCCGCCGCGTCCTTCTTTCGGACGCCCCGCCTTCCGTCAGGTTGTGGCGGCGGTCGCCAACGCCTGGCTGGATCCGAAGGCGCGCGCCAAACTCCTCGCGCAGGGACAGCGTCTGCACGACGCCCTCGCCGCCGCGCACTCGGGCGAGGCGACATCTTCGCCGTCATCGCCGGTGTCGTCGTCACCGTCACCGTCGCCGTCGGCGCGGGAGCGGCTGGACGGCGCCGCGCGGCGTCTTCTCGCTCTGGAGGACAAGGAGCATGGCGGAGTCGGCGGCGCGCCGAAGTTTCCGAATGCGCCGTTTCTCAACTTGTGGTTGTGGTCGGCGTCGCTCGGAGACGGCGAGTCCGCGCGCGCGCTCGGCGCGGCGCTTGAAGGGATGGCGCGCGGCGGCATTTACGATCATTTCGGCGGCGGTTTCGCGCGTTACGCGACCGATCCGCGCTGGCATATTCCGCATTTTGAGAAGATGCTGTACGACAACGCTCTGCTTCTGCGGCTTTACGCCGACGCCGCGCCGCTCCTTTCGGACGCCGCCCGCCGCCGCGCCGGCAGGGTTGTCGCCGGCACGGTGCGCTTTCTTATGCGCGACTTCTGTGTCCGCGCGCGCGGACTGCCCGGCGCCGGTCTCGCGGCGAGTCTTGACGCCGAGAGCGATCACCGCGAGGGCGCGCACTACGCGTGGCGGCATGACGATGTGCTTGCCGCGCTCGGCGCGGCTCACGAGCGTGTCTCCGAGACGGACGCGCGGCGGTTCTGCCGGCTCTACGACATCACGCCCGCGGGCAACTGGGCGGGGGCGGAGCATGAACTTGGCGCCGGCGGCTACAGCGTTCCGCATCGGCTGGAGGCGCGCGAAGATGACGACTTTGAATTCGGCGAGGTCGCGGAGTTCGCGCGCGGAGTTCTGCTGGCGCGGCGGTGTTCGTCGCGGCATCCGCCGCGTCCGCGGCGTGATCCGCGGGTGGCGGCGGAGTGGAACGGGATGGCGGTGGTCGCGCTCGCGGAGATCGGGCAGCGGCTCGGCGACGCGGAGATTCTCCGTTTCGCGCGGGAGACTTTTGAGTTCGCGCGTCATGCGCTCGCGAAGGGGGAGGGCGACGACGGCGTCGCCTTTCTCGCGCACAGTTGGAGCGGCGAAGAGGTTGTCGGCGGGGATGACGGCGACGGTGACGGTGACGGCGAGCCGCGGATTCATGACGGGCGCGCCGAGGGCGACGGTCTGCTTGAGGATTATGCGTGGATGGCGGAGGCGGCGCTGGCGTTGTTCGCGGCGGGCGGGGACGCTGAAGATCTGCGGCTTGCGGAGCGGTGGCTGGAGGCGGCGCGTTTTTTGTTTCGGGATGCGGGCGGACGGTGGCGGCGCAATGTGGAGAGTCCGCTGCTGATGGGTCTCTCCAGTCATCAGGACGGACCCGCGCCGGCGCCGCTCGCGGCTTTAGTTTCGGCGATGGCGCGTCTCGGTTTGTTGACGGGGGAGGCGCGGTGGTCGGAGGCGGCGGCGGACGCGCTTGTGTCGGCCGAGGGTTCGGCGCGTTCGGATCCGCTTGAGCGCGCCGGACTGCTGGCGGCGCGTCTTGTTCTGGAGCGCGGGTCGCTTGCGGTGCTTGCTGTGCCGGATGACGGCGGCGAGGCGGCGGAGATGGAGGCGCGGATTTTGCGTGATGCTGTGTTCGGGGTGTGTTGTCCCGGGCTTGTGCTGCTGGAGGGTTTTGAGCGCGGTGTTTTGTCCGAGACGCATCCTGCGGCGGCGGCTGTGGCGATTGACGGACGCCCGGCTTTGTATGTTTGTCGCGGCGGCGTATGCTCTCCGCCGATCATCAGCGATGACGCCGCCGAAATCCGCGCCCTCCTGACTTAAAATGTTTCGCACGAAACATTAATGACACCATAATTTGTCTAATGCCCCCTGCCCCCCGCGCCCGACCCCCCCACCGCCATTTGTCGTCTATCTCCGCCCCCAATTGTTTCGCGCGAAACATTAAAAATCATCAAATTTTAATTTTTTGCGGGCTAGCCCGCACCCATCTGCTGGCATCGCTCGCTTGAGCCAACACCGTGAATGTCTTGGTCAAACGCCCACTAATGCCAAGGGCTGTTCTATGGTCGTTTTAATGTTTGGCGACCTTCGGTTCGCGCGAAACATGCCCCTGCCTGCCCCCCGCCCCCTTTCGTCGTCCGTCTCCGTCCCCAATGTTTCGCGCGAAACAGCGGGCGGCGCCCGCGGGCATTAGTTGGTGCTGTTCGCTTGAGCCGACACCGTGAATGTCTTAGTCAAACTCCCACTAATGCCAAGGGCTGTTCTATGGTCGTTTTAATGTTTGGCGACCTGCGGTTCGCGCGAAACATGCCCCTGCCTGCCCCCCGCCCCCTTTCGTCGTCCGTCTCCGTCCCCAATGTTTCGCGCGAAACAGCGGGCGGCGCCCGCGGGCATTAGTTGGTGCTGTTCGCTTGAGCCGACACCGTGAATGTCTTAGTCAAACTCCCACTAATGCCAAGGGCTGTTCTATGGTCGTTTTAATGTTTGGCGACCTGCGGTTCGCGCGAAACATGCCCCTGCCTGCCCCCCGCCATTCGTCGTCCGTCTCCGCCCCCAATTGTTTCGCGCGAAACATTAATGACCCATTAAAATGACCCCTTAAATAGTCAATTAATTCTTAATTTATTTTTTGCGGGCTAGCCCGCACCCATCTGCTGGCATCGCTCGCTTGAGCCGACACCGTGAATGTCTAGGTCAAACTCCCACTAATGCCAGGGGCCGCACTTCGTCTGTCCCCTAATTAAAGCGTCAATTAATGCCAAAGATCGCCCTGCGGCTGTCTTAATGTTTGGCGACCTTCGGTTCGCGCGAAACATCGGATAATTAAAGGACATATTGATTTTAAGGGGTTTCTTGCTAAATTACCCCAAATGTCCACACCCAAACGCATCCACCCGGGCGCCGGACGCCGTAAAGCCCTCCTCGCACCCAAGGGCCGCCAATTGGACGAAGCCGCCCTCGCCGAAATCCAGACACTCCTCGGCGGCAAAGAACGCCGCAAAGACCTCCTCATAGAACACCTCCACTCCATCCAGGATCACTACGGACAACTGGAACGCAGACACCTCGTCGCCCTCGCACACGAACTGCGCCTCTCGCTCGCCGAAGTCTTTGAAGTCGCCACCTTCTACGCGCACTTTGAAGTCGTCGCCGACGGCGAAACCGCGCCCGCGGTCACAATCCGCGTCTGCGACTCGCTGTCGTGCGAACTCGCCGGCGCCGCGAAACTCCGCGAAACACTGACCGAAGCCGCGCCGCCGGGCGCGCGCGTCGTCCGCGCGCCCTGCATGGGAGCCTGCGACACCGCCCCCGTCGTCAGCCTCGGACACGAAACCATCGCCGCCGCCCGTCCCGAACCTGTCCTGGAACACGCGCGCCGTCACCTCTCCGCGAAAAATAAACACGCGACCCCGCCGCCCGAAAACGCCGAAGACCTCGCGGCATACCGAAACGCCGGCGGCTATCAACTCCTTGAGGAATGTCTCAACGGCAAACACAGCCGCGAGGAAATCATCGCGCGTCTCTCCGACTCCGGACTGCGCGGCCTCGGCGGCGCGGGCTTTCCCGCGGGACGCAAATGGCAGGCGGTGCGCGCCGTTGAAGGCAAGCCCCTCATGACCATCAACGCCGACGAAGGCGAGCCCGGCACCTTTAAAGATCGGTGGTGCATGTCGCGGAGTCCGCACCGAATGCTGGAAGGCGCGCTGATCGGCGCGTGGGCTGTCGGCGCCGATATTTGCTACATCTACCTGCGCGACGAATACCCCGAAATTCATTCGCTCCTGGAACGCGAACTCGCGGCGCTGGAAACGAGCGGTCTGACACGCGAATGTCGCTTTGAACTGCGGCGCGGCGCGGGCGCGTATATCTGCGGCGAGGAGTCGGCGATGCTGGAGTCCATAGAGGGCAAGCGCGGACTGCCGCGGCATCGTCCGCCGTTTATCGCCGAGGTCGGACTTTTCGGGCGTCCGACGCTTAACCACAATGTGGAGACCTTGTGGTGGATTCCGGAGATACTGAATTCGGAGGCGGGCTGGTTCGTTTCGCATGGACGCAACGGGCGCAAGGGTCTGCGGCTGTTTTCGGTTTCGGGACGGGTGCGCGATCCCGGCGTCAAGCGCGCGGACGCGGGGATCACGGTGCGCGAGTTAATAGACGAGCATTGCGGCGGGATGCCGGAGGGTCATCGTCTGGGCGGATATTTGCCGGGGGGCGCTTCGGGGGGGATACTGCCGGCGTCGCTCGGGGATGTGCCGCTGGATTTTGACACTTTGCAGGAGCATGGCTGTTTCATCGGTTCGGGGGCGGTGGTGGTTTTGTCGGACAGGGATGATATTCGTGCGGTGGTTTTGAATTTGATGCGCTTTTTTGAGGACGAGTCGTGCGGGCAGTGCACGCCGTGTCGCAACGGCACGGAGAAGGTGGTTCGTCTGCTGGAGGACGGCGACTGGAACGAGGAATTGCTGCGGGATCTGGTGACGGTGATGTCCGACGCTTCAATTTGCGGACTGGGGCAGGCGGCGGGCAACCCTGTCCTGAGCGCCTATCGCTTTTTTAATGTCGCGCCCTAATTTGTCCAATGTTTCGCGCGAAACATTAAGGACACCTTAATTTGTCCAATGTTTGGCGACCTTCGGTTCACGCGAAACATTAATGACACCATAATTTGTCTAACGCCCCCTGCCGCCGCCCCTGCCTGCCCCCCGCCCGCCATTCGTCGTCCGTCCCCGTCCCCGATGTTTCGCGCGAAACATACCCCCGCCAGCGCGCCACCCCTGCCTGCCCCCCGCCATTTGTCGTCCGTCTCCGTCCCCGATGTTTGGCGACCTGCGGTTCGCGCGAAACATCGAAAGACTGAAAACATTGAATTTTTTGCGGGCGGCGCCCCAAAAGTCCAGAATTCACGCCCGCTAATGCCAAAAATCACCCCCGGCACCCCCTTGCCAAACAGCGCCTTTCATGTAATTATAAAGCCATGAACAGCAGCATATCCGAATCCGGCGAAATCAGCGCCGTCGCCAGCCGCCTCGAAAACCACGAGGACATCTGTCGCGACCGCTACGAACTCTTCAAGTATCGCTTCGACCAGATAGACCGCAAATTCGAGCAGATAGACCGCAGGTTTGAGGCTATGCAGCGCATACTCGTGGTCTATGGGTTCCTCATCGCGGCTCTGGTCGCCACGACCTTCCTGGGCGTTGATCTGGAAACAATCAACGACTTCTTCAGCATCGTGCGCTGACCCCCCCCCGGCCTTAATGTTTGGCGACCTTCGGTTCGCGCGAAACATGCGGGCGGCGCCCGCGGAAAAATTAAAAAGAAAATAATTTATTTAATTGACCCCTTAAATAGTCAATTAATTCTTAATTTATTTTTTTGCAGGCAGCGCCTGCGGGCATCAGTGGGTGCTGTTCGCTTGAGCCACTATCGTGAATGTCTTAGTCAAACTCCCACTAATGCCATAGATCGCACTTCGTCCGTCCTTAATGTTTGGCGACCTGCGGTTCGCGCGAAACATCGAAAGACTGAAAACATTGAATTTTTTCTTAATGTTTCGCGCGAAACATTAATTTACAAAACGAATCCAAGACGCAGAAAGGGGGCGCCTCCAACTCCGATTTTTTTTCAAAATACACTATAAACTCTTCAATACAATTTTTCAACCCCCAACCCCCGGCTGTCAGTCCAGCCCCAATACCCGCGCCGCAAAATCTCCGCCAACACGCGCCCCCAGATACCCCAGCGTCTCACACGCCGCCCGCGACCCCATCTCTCCGCTCTCCCCCACACCCAGACCCCGCATCCGTCCGCACAAATATCCCGCCGCGTATATATCGCCCGCCCCTGTCACATCCGCAACAACACCCTCAACAACCGAAGCAGTCGTCCGAAAAACCTCGCCTCCGTCACACACAACCGACCCCTCCGCGCCCAGCGTCAGCGCGAACGAACCCGTCAATTCGCGCAAGCCCTTCACCTGTCCGTCAGTGTCCGAGACCCCGAGCAGCGCGCCAGCCTCGCGCTCGTTCCCGAACACAAACACTCCGAACTCCGACAACAAACCCAGAAACTCGTCCCGATGCCGCTCAACACATCCGAAGTCCGACAAGGTCAACGCCGCCCGCACACCCGAATCACGCGCCCGACTCAACGCATCCAAAGCAGCCAGACGACCCGCATCCGAATCCCAGAGATAACCCTCAAGAAACAGCCAGCCCGCGTCTCCCCATCGCAGATCATTCACCGCGCTCAACAACAATCCCTGCGACACGCCGAGACAAGTCGCCATCGTGCGCTCAATCACTCCGCCGTCATCGCTCACAAAGACCAGACACTGACCGCTCACTCCGCCGGACTCAACGCCGCCGACAACACGAACGCCGAGCGACTCCATCTCGGACACGAAGCCGGAACCCGCCGCGTCATCGCCGACACGAACCAGTATCTCAGCGCCAATACCAAGACGCGCCAAATGTCCGATCGTGTTCGCCGCGCCTCCGCCCGCAGACACCTGCACCGCGCCCTCAGTCGTCGTCACCGTCGCTGTCGCCGTTTCAGCCGGCGCCGTCACCGCCGCCGTCTCCGCCGCAAGCCGCAAAGCACGCGCAGTATCCGCATCCACCAGAGTCATGCCGCCCGCAGACAGACCATGCCGCCCCAGAAAATCAGAATCCGCGCGATACACCATGTCCGTGATCGCATGACCAAGCCCGATGACCTTCATATTCGCGTCCATATCAGAAACTCCGCCGCCTTTGCCAAACCACCCCGCACATGCTAAAACCTCAATAACCTAAACGCCAGCCATCCTCAAACACAAGGAGGATCCCATGTTCGGAAAACGCGAAACCTCAGGCTCAGTGCGCGTGGACGAAAGCGCAAGCCCAGCGCGCGCCGCCGCCGCAAAGCCTCCCGCCGGCGGCAGCCCCGCGCCGCGCGCCGCAGCCGCAGCGCCGCCAGCCACAGCCCAGAAAACCGGCGCGCCGCAGCCTCCGCCGTCGCCGCATCGCAACACGCCGCTCGCGCCGCCAAACCCCAACCCCGCCGCCGCAGGCAATCCGCGGCCGACACACACGCCGCCGCCGCGTCCGCCGCAGACGCGCGCCGCCGCCGCCGGGAACTCGCCCGCTCCCGTGATGCCCGCGCGCAGCAACGAGGCGCGCGTCCTCAATGTCGGCAAAAATATCAAACTCAAAGGACAGATAGAAGCCTGCGACCAGCTCATCGTAGAAGGCAAGGTCGAGGCCGAAGTCGCCAACGCTTCGCGGCTTGAAATCCATCCCGACGGGACGCTCTCGGGCAACGCCGTCGTCGAGTCGGCGTCCATCAGCGGGAGTTTCCAGGGCGACATCAAGGTCAAAGACCTGCTCGTCATCCAGGCCGGCGGCTCCGTCTCGGGACAGATCACATGCGGCGAACTGGAAGTGGAACGCGGCGGCAGAGTCGACGGGCAGATCGCGTTCTCCTCGGGCGGCTCGGGCGGCGGCGCGTAACGGTGCGGCGGGGGGGGCGCGGCGGCGTCCTGCTTTTTGCTTTCGCGCTTGTCGCGGCCGCCGGGTGCGAGCCTGTTTCTGCTCCTGTCGCCGTGCGGAGCGCGGACGCGCCGCCGCCGAAGGAAGTTGTCGCCGTCAAACGCGACGAGGCGCGCTCCGACGGGCGGAGCCGCGATGAAGCGCCGCCGCCGCCGCGGGTCGCTGTCTCCGACGCGCTCGGGCTGCGTTTCACCGAGGCGCGCGGGTTCTTTCTCGCGGGGCCGAGACAGGTTGTCATTGAGGGCGGAGTCGTGCTCTGGCAGTATCAGAGCGAGTCCTGCGTGCTTGAGGCCGCTTTCTGGCGCGACGACCAGAGCGACGGAATTGAAAAGGCGCGGCTGCGGAATCTTTCCGCGCGCGATCGTGTTGACGGGCGCGATCTGGAGTCGGCGGAGCCGTGTCTGAATGATGTCCGCGCCGCCAATCAATTGAATCAGCGCCGAAATTAATTTATTTAATTGACACCATTAATTGTCTATTAAATAATTAACAGAATAAATTATTTTTACCCCTTAAATAGTCAAATTATTTTTTTATTTTTTTTGCGGGCTAGCCCGCACCCATCTGCTGGCATCGCTCGCTTGAGCGGCTGTCGTGAATGTCTTAGTCAAACTCCCACTAATGCCAAATGCTTAACGCCGATTTAATTGACACCGTTATTGTCGTCTGTCCATTAATAGTCAATTAATCTTTAATTTATTTTTTTGCAGGCAGCGCCTGCGGGCGTCAGTGGGTGCGGTTCGCTTGAGCGGCTGTCGTGAATGTCTTAGTCAAAGTCTTACTAATGCCAAAGATCGCACTTCGTTTGTCCCCAGGGGCGGGGGCGTCACCGTCGCTGGCGGGCAGGGCAGTAAAAAGTGCTGCGTCCGCTCTGAAGGCTTTTTTGAATTCCGCCCGTCTCCGCAAGCCGACAACGACACCCGGGACACGGCTCGCCCTCGCGTCCGTAAACAGACCAGCGATGCTGAAAATATCCCCCGCCGCCGTCACTGTGAACATAGTCGCGCCGCGTGCTGCCGCCCGCCGCAATCGCATCCTCCAACACCGAAACAATGCCCGCCGCCAGACGCCCGCAGCGCCGCGCCGTCAAATCTCCCGCGCAAACCATCGGCGAAATCCTCGCCCGAAACAACGCCTCGCTCGCATATATATTGCCGACACCCGCAACTATACGCTGGTCAAGAAGAGCAGACTTCACACTCACCCGTCGCCCCGCAAACGCTCCGACCAGAAATGAACCCCCGAAGCCGGCGTCAAACGGCTCCATACCGAGTCCGCGCAGTCTCGGATGCTCCGACAACTCGTCCGCGCGCGCGATGTCCCAGAATCCGAAACGCCGCGTGTCGCGGAAACCAAGCCTCACCGTCCGCGTCCGGGAACCGCCGCGTCTGTCGCGCCGCCGAAAAAGAAAAGCCAGATGTTCATGACAATGCCGGCGCGGCTCCAATTGCGAAGAATCCTCCAATAACAACTGTCCGCTCATGCCGAGATGACAAAGCAAAACCCGTCCGCCGGACAAATGAAACAAAAGATACTTGCCGCGCCGCCGAATGTCCTCGAGGCGCGGCGTTCCGCGTCTGTCGCGGGTGAGCGCCGTGTCCGCGAAACCCTCCGAAAGCGGAAACCGCAGCCGCCGCTCGTAGATCCGCATGTCCGCGAGCCGCGCGTCGCCGAGGGCGCGGCGCAACTGGCGGCGCAGGACTTCCACTTCTGGCAGTTCGGGCATGGCTGGTGTAGTCTGAAGGCGCTGTTCCGTTTCCGACTCTACCATTCGGAGGTCGCGCGTTGCGAATCGCCTTTCAGATGGACGCGCCCGAGTCCCTGGACCTCGCGGGCGACTCCAGTTTCGCCCTCGCCCTTGAGGCGGCGCGGCGCGGCTTCGCGCTGCACTGGTACGGCGTGGAAAGCCTGACGCTGGAAGACTGGCGGCTCTCGGCGTTTGTGCGTCCGCTGCGGGTGAGGGGCGGCGGCGACGGTGACGGCGCCGGCGCGGCGATGGAGTCCGGCGACGGGCGCCGCGAGCGTCTGGACACGATGGACATGATCCTGGTGCGTCAGAATCCGCCCTTCAACATGAATTACCTGCACGCGACCTGGCTCCTGGAATATCTCCCGCCGGCGACTCTGGTTCTGAACGATCCGCGCGCGCTGCGGGATGCTCCTGAAAAATTGCTGCGCGGCGCGGCGGCGGAGCATACGCCGCCGACTCTGATTTCGTCCGACGCGGAGTTGATAGAGGCGTTCGCGCGGCGGCAGCCTGACGGAGTGGTCTTGAAGCCGCTTTACGGCTACGGCGGCTACGGGGTTGTCCGCGTGACGGCGGAGGAGGCGGCGCGCGGCGGGGCGCTGGCGGCTCATCTGGCGCGTCTGCGCGAGTCGTGGGAGGGTCCGCCGCTGGCGCAGGCGTATCTGCCGGCGGTGTCGCGCGAGGAGCGGCGGGTATTTCTGATAGGCGGCGCGGCGGTCGGCGTCATCGGACGCGTGCCGGCGGCGGGCGAGTTCCGCGCGAATCTGCGTCTCGGCGCGCGCGGCGAGGCGGCGGAGTTGCGCGCGCACGAGGTTCGTGTCGCGGGGCTGGTCGCGGAGGCGCTGGGCGCGGAGCGGGTGCTGTTCGCGGGGCTGGACTTCATCGGCGACTATCTGACCGAGGTGAATGTGACTTCGCCGACGGGACTGACGCAGTTGCGGACGCTGAGCGGCGTGGACGGCGCGTCTTTGTTCTGGGACGCGGCGCTGGCTTTGCGCGCGCGCCGGACGGCTTAAGGCGACAGGGAAGGTGACGAAGAAGGTGACGAAAAAAGCGGCAAAAAAGGCGCCGGCGAAGCGGGCGGCAAAAAAGGCGCCGGGACAGCGTGAGTTGTCGGCGCGCGGACGCGAGGCGATGTTCGCGGCGCTGGCGGCGGCGGATCCGGAGCCGCGCGGCGAGTTGAATTACACGAACACTTACACGCTGCTTGTGGCGGTGGTGTTGTCGGCGCAGGCGACGGACAAGGGGGTGAACAAGGCGACGGAGGGATTGTTCGCGCGCGTTTCGTCTCCGGCGGAGATGCTGGAATTGGGGGAGGAGGGTTTGATCGCGCACATTCGCACGATCGGACTGTATCGGAGCAAGGCGCGGAATGTGATGGGGTTGTCGCGGCTGTTGATTGAGCGTCACGGGGGCGAGGTTCCGCGGGGCGCGGCGGAGTTGGAGGCGCTGCCGGGTGTGGGACGCAAGACGGCGAGTGTGGTTCGCAATGTGGCGTTCGGCGAGGAGACGGTGGCGGTGGACACGCATGTTTTCCGCGTCTGCAATCGGACGGGCCTGGTGCGTGGCGGCAATGTTCGTGTGGTTGAGGATTTGCTGGTGGAGCGGGTTCCTGCGGGGTATCGGCGCGGGGCGCATCACTGGCTGATATTGCACGGACGGTATGTATGCCGGGCGCGCCGTCCTTTGTGCGGCGAATGTGTGATAAAGCGCTGGTGTCTTTACGACGCGAAAGAAGTTTAATTGCCCCGAAGCGCGGCCTTCGGCATTAGCGGGCGTTTGACTAAGACATTCACGATAGTCGCTCAAGCGAACCGCACCCGCTGATGCCCGCAGGCGCTGCCTGCAAAAAAATTAAATTAAAAAGAAATTAATTTATTTAATTAGACACCATTAATAGTCAATTAATAATAAGAAAACAATTTAATTAATTGACCCCTTAAATGGTCAATAAATTATTATTTATTTTTTTGCGGGCTAGCCCGCACCCGTCTGCCGGCATCGCTCGCTTGAGC
>JALCBB010000039.1 GCA_028066985.1 Alphaproteobacteria bacterium | reverse complement strand
TGACTATTAATGGTCTCAACTAATTAAATTAATTTCTTTTTAATTTAATTTTTTTGCAGGCAGCGCCTGCGGGCATCAGTGGGTGCGATTCGCTTGAGCCGACATCGTGAATGTCTAAATCAAACTCCCACTAATGCCAAAGGCTGCTCTTCGTCCGTCCTTTTAATTAAGGGGCGGGAGATTCGTTTCGGCGATTCCCACCGCGAATCTCGATTCTCCCGATTCTGGGGATTGCGCGACCCATAACCCCACCCTACACAAGGGACGGTCATCCAATCCACCCCCGCCACAGATTCGCACCTTGCCCCAAACCCCCATAGATACGCTCCAGCGCCTCGCCGCCCTCCACCACTGGGAACACCACCGGCACGGCCACAACCTCCTCGCCGAGATCCGCGGCGCCTGGAGCCGGTACACCCTCCACGGCTGCTGGGACAGCCGCGAGAATGTCCTGCACCTGCTATGCTCCATCAACGCGGAAATCCCGCAGGAGAAAATCCCCAGCATCTACCGCCTCATCGGCAAGATCAACGAAACCCTCTGGCTCGGAAACTTCATCTACTCGTCAAACACCAAACGGGTGCACTTCCGGCTTTCGCTTCTCGCCAACGACAACGACGAATTTGTCCGCCGCCTTCAGGAAATGCTCGCGCTCCTTCAGAGAGAATGTGACCGCTGCTACCCCGGCATCCAGCAGGTCGCGTGGACAAACCTTGATGTCGACTCCGCCGTCCAGATGCTCAACGAACCCGAACAAGGACACGCATGAACAACGACCTCTCATCGTTCGCCGCGACGCCGCTCCTGCTCGTCGGCTGCGGAAAGATGGGCGCGGCGCTCCTGCGCGGCTGGCAGGGTCGCGGACTGCCGCCGAACGAGGTCGCCGTCATTCAGCCCTCGCGCGCGGCGGCGGCGGAGTTCGCCGACACCGCCGTTGTCGCGCATCGCGGCGACCTGCCGCCGGCCTTCGCGCCGCGCACGGTCGTGCTTGCGATGCGTCCGCAGCAGTTGGACGAGGCGACGCCGCCGCTCGCCAACCTTGCGGATTTCAATCTTGTCTCGGTCCTCGCGGGAACTTCCGTGTCGCGCCTGCGGGAGACCCTGCCCGGCGCGGCGTCTGTTGTGAGGGCGATGCCGAATCTCGCGGTTGAGGTGCTGCGCGGCGTCACGACGCTCTTCGCTGACAACGACACCGCCGCCGTCGCGACTGAGAACGCGACATTGTTGTTCTCGGCGCTTGGCGATGTTGTCCGCCTGGACGATGAAGAGCATCTGGAACTTGCGACGGCGCTGGCGGGTAGCGGTCCGGCGTATGTATTTTTGCTGGCGCGCGCGCTGGAGGACGGCGCCGTTGAACTTGGGATGTCGCGCGAGGCGGCGCGGGCGTTGTCGCGGGGGATGATTGCGGGCAGCGGCGAACTTCTGTGTCGGCGCGAGGAGGAGTCGGCGGCGCTCGTGCGCGAGGTCGCGGTGCGCGGCGGCGTCACGGACGCGGCGCTGTCGTCGGGTCTTGGCGAGGCGCTGCCGCGCGACATTCTTGAGGCGCTGCGGGCGGGGGTGCGGCGGGCGCGGGAGTTGCGCGGCGACTGAGCGCGTGTGCTATTCTGTGCGCTGACGCGGACGGCGAACGGACAAGCACGATGGCGACTTCACGGAAGAATTCCCGAGCAAAAAAGACGGCTAAGAGGCTGTCTAAGGGGGCTACAAAAACGGCGCCGAAAAATTCGTCTAAAAGGGCGACAGGAAAGGTGTCTAAAAAGACGACAAAAAAGGCGTCGGCAAAGTCGGCTGGGAAAAGGACGACAAAAACGGCGCCGAAAAAGTCGGCTGGCAACTCGACCAAAAGGACGACGAAAACGGCGCCTGAAAAGTCGGCCGGGAAGGCGACAGGAAAGGCGAGAGCCGGGGGAGCGCGTCTTTCCGCGGACGAGTTGCGTTCGGCGGCGATAGCGGCGGCGTTTGAGATCTGCGCCGAGCATGGCTGGGCGTCGGTTGATCTTGAGGCTGTTGCGCGGCGTGTCGGAGTTTCGCCGATGCGCCTGCGGTCGTTGTACGCGCGCGCGCACGAGATTCTTGAGGACTGCGCGCGGCGCATTGACGCGTCTCTCGCCGCCGAGACGCTGGACGCCGACCTGTCGCCGCGCGAGGCATTGCTGGAGTTGCTGATGCTGCGTCTTGACGCGCTTGAGTCGCATCGTGCCGGCGTGGTTCGTTACTGGGACGATCTGCGAACGGACCCGCGTCCTGGTTTGCGTCTGGCGCCGTGTTTGTATACTTCTATGGAGGCGACGCTGACGCTGGCGGGGGTGCGGGGTGTTCGTTCGCGTGATGTGGCGGGACTTGGTGTAGTATATCTCGCGGCGTTGCGGGTGTGGGTGAGCGATGAGGATTCGCAGCGTGCTCGTACGCTTGCGGCGCTGGACAGGTATCTTTTGTGGGCTGAGCGGGCTGCGCATTTTTGCGGTCGGCATGAAGAAGGAGAGTGACGATGAGCGAGGGAACGATTGCCTTTGAGGATTTTCAGAAGGTGGACATCCGTGTGGGGACGATACTTTCGGCGTCTCTGTTGGAGGGTGCTCGGAAGCCGTCTATCTGTCTGCGGATAGATTTTGGCGAGTTGGGGGAGCGGCAGTCGGCGGCGCAGTTGACGCGGCATTATGATGTGACTTCGCTGGTGGGGAAGCAGGTTCTGGCGGTGTGTAATTTTGAGCCGCGACGGATTGCTGGTTTTCGGAGCGAGGTGCTTGTGTGTGGTTTTCCGGATGGTGATGGCGAACCTGTTTTGGTGTCGCCTGACATTGCGGTTGCGAACGGCGGCAGATTATTTTAGCGAACGGGTCTATCTTACGGCGCCGCCTTTGGACTCTCCGAAGAGCGCCCTTTGGCATTAGTGGGCGTGAAATTTAGACTCTTAAGGTGTCGGCTCAAGCGAACAGCACCCACTGATGCCCGCAGGCGCTGCCTGCAAAAAATTAAAATTGTTTTTATTAAATATGCTATTCTTGTCCGGAGGGCGCGTAGCTCAGCGGGAGAGCGCCTCGTTCACACCGAGGAGGTCACTGGTTCAATCCCAGTCGTGCCCACCATTTCTTTGCCACGACCGCGGTTAGCGACCGGCTGGTTTAGACGGCGCCGTGATTCCTCCCCGCGAAATGCGGAGCCGACGACCTCTGATATGTGGCTGTAGCCCTCCTGCCTCAGACGCTCCTCCAGGCCGCGCACAATGCGATGCGGCAGACCAGGACCTTGATACACAAGCCCCGTATACAGCTGAACCATTGAAGCGCCGTGGCGAATTTTTTCCCACGCCGTGTCAACGCTGTCCACGCCTCCCGCGCCTATCAACGGAATCTCTCCGTCGCTGAGACGCCAGGCGCGAGCCAGGGCGTCCGTAGAGGGTTCAAAAATCGGATAACCGGAAAGTCCTCCCTCACGCGCCTTCGTGTCATCCGGCAGATCGCTTTTCAGCCTCCCGAAGTCATGCTCCCCTTTCTTCAGGGTGTTGCCGATGATCAAGCCGTGACACAGGCCTTCGCGCGCCAGTGAAATCACATGCATCAAGTCGTCATCCGTGATGCTGCTCGACAACTTGAGGAACACCGGCGGTTTCCGATCACCGGACGAGGAAGATTCAATTCTCTCGGCAACAGCGCGCAGGATCCTCTCCGCATAAGTCTTGGTCTGCGTTGCGGCCGAGACGCCCAGATTGGGGCAGGACAAATTAACCGCTATATAGTCCGCGAGCGGTGCGACGGCGCCCGCCAATTCGCCGAATGTGGAGGCCAGTTCTTCAGCATGCCCATGCCCGATCTCATCGCCCAGGCTCATCTCGCTTGAGCCTATATTCACGCCAACAGGCCCCGGCAGTCCCCGACTCATTCGCGCCTTTTGCAGACGCTTCTCAACAGCCTTGACCCCCTCGCTGTTGAGACCAAATCTATTAATCAAAGCATTGTCGCCCCGCAAACGGAAAAGCCGATTACCGTCATTGCCCTTGTGAGCTTTAAGAGTAACCGTACCAACCTCAACGGAGCTGAAGCCAAGGCAGAAAAGCCCGCGGGCTGCGCGAGCATCTTTATCGTATCCGGCGGCGAGACCGATCGGATTCGCAAAAGGAACACCCGCAAGTTTGATTGACAGACCCGTGCTGTCCTCAATAGTTTGGTTTTTTCCTCTGAGCGCACCGCACCACTTCAGAAACACCAGACTCAGATTATGCACCCTTTCGGGGTCTATCAGGAACAACAGGGAGAGCGCCATACGCCAAAGCACGGGCGCCTTCGCAGGCGGAGGGGGTGATTTGATTGACGTAAGCATCGGGCGAGTTGTAAGGCGGACGAATCGGTTCCCGTCCACTGGTAGGGGGTGAATACAACAAATGGCGAAAAAACGCAATACCGGTCAAGTGGTTGTATTTTATGAAATTTGTTCACAAGGTTAGTTGCATAAAGCCTTCCCCCGTGGCAGTTTAGCCCCGTGAGGTCTCGTCAGACATTGTATACAAACAACCAAGAGATCGCCAGGCTGACAGCCGAGGCGCGCGCCTGGCCCTTCAACGAGGCTCGGCGCATCATCAAGCGGCACAACAATAAGTGTCCCGCGCGCGGCTATGTTCTCTTTCAGACCGGCTACGGCCCCTCGGGACTTCCGCACATCGGCACTTTCGCCGAGGTTGCGCGCACGACTTTTGTCCGCAACGCGCTTGAGCAGATGACGGGCTGGCCGACGCGGCTCTTCTGCATCTCCGACGACATGGACGCCCTCAGGTCTGTCCCCGACAACATTCCCGATCCTGAATCTCTCGTGCCGCATCTCGGAAAGCCCTTGACGCAGATTCCGGATCCTTTCGGCACGAGCGGCTCCTTCGGCGAACATAACAACGCGCGTCTTCGCAAATTTCTGGACGGCTTCGGTTTTGACTATGAGTTTGTCTCCGCCACGCGCCGCTACAAAGACGGACACTTTGACGACGCCCTGCTCAATGTCCTTGCCAACTACGACAAGATTATGGAGGTCATTCTTCCGACGCTCGGCGAGGAGCGGCGCCGGACTTACAGCCCCATTCTGCCGGTCTCGCCGACCACGGGACGCGTTCTGCAGACGCCCATTCTCAAGATTGACGCCGCGCGCGGCACTGTCCAGTTCAACGACGAGGACGGCGACCTTGCCGAGATTCATGTCGGCGGCGGCAACTGTAAACTTCAGTGGAAGCCCGACTGGGGCATGCGCTGGAACGCTTTCGGTGTTGACTATGAGATGTCGGGCAAGGATTTGATTCCGTCGGCGGAGTTGGCGGCGAAGATCTGCCGTATTCTCGGGACGGAGCCGCCCGTCATTTTTCACTACGAATTTTTTCTGGACGAGCACGGCCGCAAAATTTCCAAGTCCAGGGGCAACGGACTTTCTGTGGAGGAGTGGCTTACTTACGCGCCGCCGCAGAGTCTTGAGTGGTTTATGTATGCGAAGCCGCGAGTTGCGCGGCGGCTTTATTTTGATGTCATTCCGAAGAACACCGACGAGTGGATAGACGCCGTGCAGAAGTGGCAGCAGACGCCCGACGAGAAGCGGGTGGAGACGCCGCTCTGGCATTTGCTGCGGTATGGCGGGGACGGCGGGAGTCAGAATCCTGCCGCGACTGCTGCTGTTGGTGTGCCTTTCGGACTGCTGTTGAGTCTTGCGGCGGCGACGGGTGCTCCGAGCGAGCAGATACTGGGGTCGCTTGTGCGGCGGCGCGGTTCGGGGCGGGAGTTGAGCGAGACTGATGTCGCTCTTATTGGGTATGCGCTTGCGTATCATCGTGATTTTATTGTGCCGCGACAGAATCCGCGTGTTGTTGGTGACGGGGAGCGTTCTGCGTTTCTTGATCTTGCTGAGACGCTTGCGGGTTTGTCTGCGGATGCGGATGCGTCTGAGATTCAGAATCAGGTTTACGAGGTCGGGAAGCGACATGACTTTCCGTCGTTGCGGGAGTGGTTTCGGGCGTGTTACGAGGTTCTTTTCGGACAGGAGACGGGACCGCGCCTCGGCTCATTTTTTCATCTTTATGGACTTGATGACAGCGTTGCGCTCATCCGCGCCGCTTTGGACCGAAAATAATTACAGAGACAACGAAGCGCCGCCCCTGGCATTAGTGGGAGTTTGACTTAGACAGTCACGATGTTCGCTCAAGCGAGCGATGCCAGCAGATGGGTGCGGGCTAGCCCGCAAAAAAAAATTAAAAAATTAATTGGACTATTTAAGGAGTCAATTAAATCAATTGCTTTCTTAATTAATTATTGACTATTAATGGTCTCAACTAATTAAATTAATTTCTTTTTAATTTAATTTTTTGGCGGCAGTGCCGCCAGCCATCAGTGGGTACAGTTCGCTTGAGCGGCTATCGTGACTTTCTTAGTCAATCTCCCACTAATGCCAGAGATCGCTCTTCGTCTGTCTCCTTAAGAAAGAGACTTAATGCGGGCAGACAAGCGCGACAACTTCCGCGCCGCCGCATTGCGATGAATCACACCCTTGTTCACTCCGCGATGAATCTCAGGCTGCAACTCCCGCAAACGAGTGCGCGCCAATTCACCATCGCCCGCCACAATCGCCTCCTCAACCCGCCGCGCAAAACTGCGGATCCGCGAACGCCGGGACTGCCGTACCCGCCGCACACGCTCATTGCGCCGAATGCGCTTCTCCGCCGATTTGTGGTTCGCCATACCCCGAATCTACACAAATAAATCCCGCCGTCAAGGTCTCCCCCGCCCCGCCCCGGCAAGGTCGGCAAGGTCGCCGAAGCCCCTGCGCCTAGGCTGTCCGGCGGCGTCCGCGGCGCTTGCGGCGCTCCGCCGAGACGCCCGCCTCGGTGTCCAATTGCTGGCGCAGCCGCCGAAACGCCCCGCGAACCGCCGAATACGGATCCGCCCGCGAGGAAGAGGGTCCCTCCTCGCGCACCCGCAGCGAGCCGCGTCCGTGGACTGTCAGTTCTATATGCAGGGCGAATCGCCGCCCCTCGTGGCTTTTCTGCAGTCCCTCGACCACCACCCGACACACTCCCCCGGCGCCCGCCGCGGACGCTATCTCCTCCGCCTCGTGCTCCACCGCCGACTTGAACGCCTCTGACGGCTCCATATGCCGAAATGTAATTTGAAGATCCATTGGGCTACCCTGTTGCTGGTCTCCTTTTTTGCCCCCGTTATCGCCGCCCGCGGACGGCAATATGTGCTAATAATAGCACAGAACCTCTGAGATTACCGCACCTTGCCTGTTGTCCTGATGACACTCTTCAACCCCCCGAAATGGCGGCGGATCAGCGCCAACGACTACACTCTCGCCCGCCTCTGGATGGCGCCCGTTGTCGCGGTTCTCGTGCTGATTCCCGGGCTGCGGGTAGTGGCGGCGGTGTTGTTTCTGGTCGCCGCCTTCACCGACTTCCTTGACGGCCTTGCCGCCCGCCGCCAGGGCGCCGAGTCTCTCTACGGAGCGTGGCTGGACCCTGTCGCCGACAAGATTCTTGTCCTCTGCGTATTGATCGCCCTTCTCGGCACGGGAGAGATTGGCGGCTGGAATTCGCTTGCTGTTGTCGTTCTTGTTCTGCGCGAGATCGGAGTTACGGGTCTCCGCGCCTATCTTGCGATGATAGAAAATCCCGGCGACCCTGCCGCCGTCGCCGCCCCCGCCGACACTCCCGACACTGCCGCGCCCGCCGACACTGCCGACAAAAAGGACGACAAAAAAGGCGACAAGCAGCCGCTCGCGAGTTCTCATCTCGCCAAGGTCAAAACTTCTCTGCAACTTGGCGCGATTTTTTTCATTCTTGTCGCGCCGCTTGTGATGAGTGACGGAGTGAGGGTTCTGGGGCTTGTTTTGTTGTGGGTGTCGGCGGCGGCGGCGTTGCAGTCGGGGTGGCAGTATCTTTGTCAGGCGCGCGAAAAGATGCGGCTCGCATCGTGACTTCCCGCGCCAACATCATCGGCGTCGCCGGCTGGTCTGGATGCGGCAAGACGACGCTCATCTGCGCGCTCGTTCCGTTTTTTCGCGCGCGCGGTTTGCGGGTTGCGGTCTGCAAGCACGCGCATCATGACTTTGACATTGACCGTCCCGAGAAGGACTCTTACAAAGTTCGCGCGGCGGGCGCCGGACAGGTGATTGTGTCGTCCTCGCGGCGCTGGGCGAAGGTGCATGAACTTCGTGACGGCGAGAGCGAATGGACGCTCGACGATCTCCTCGCTCAACTTGAGCCGTGCGACATTGTTCTCGTTGAGGGATACAAAAAGAGCCGTCTGCCGAAACTTGAGGTGTATCGGCGCGCGCTTGGAAAGCCGCTCCTTGCCGCCGACGACCCGCTCGTCTTTGCGATTGCGTGTGACGAGCCGCCGCCGGAGACCGACCTCCCTGCCCTGCCCTTGGACGAGCCTGATGTCATCGCCGAGCATATTCTCGCCCGCCTTTCTTTGTCTGCGGACTCTTCGTCTATGGACTCTTCACCCGCCGACTCTTCATTGTCAGACTCTTCATCTGCGGACTCTTCACCCGCCGACTCTTCGCCCGCGGGTTTTTCGTCCTCGGACTCTTTAACTGCGGGGGCGGGCTGATGAGCGAGATACGCCGGCTTCCCGAGGAGGTTGTCAATCGCATTGCGGCGGGCGAGGTGATTGAGCGTCCCGCGTCTGTCGCGAAGGAGTTGACCGAGAACGCGCTTGACGCGGGCGCGACGCGGATAGTGCTTCACATTGAGGGCGGCGGCAAGAAGCGTCTGCAGGTGCAGGACAACGGTCACGGCATGACGCGCGATGAACTTGCGATTGCGCCGTTGCGATACGCGACTTCCAAGTTGCCCGGCGACAATTTGTCCGACATTCGTTCGCTGGGCTTTCGCGGCGAGGCGCTTGCGGCGATTGGCGCGGCGGGACGCCTTACGATAACGAGCCGCCGCCGCGGAGAAGGCGACGGCTGGACTCTTGAGGTCATCAACGGACACCCCGGCGAGCCGAAGCCTGTCGCGGCGAACACCGGCACGAAGGTTGAGTTGCGCGACTTGTTTTCAAACATTCCGGCGCGTCTGAAGTTTTTGCGCGCGGACGCGACTGAGGCGATGCGTTTGCGCGAGGTGATTCATTCGCTCGGCCTTTCGCGTCCTGATGTCGCGTTTGAGATTCACGAGGCCGGACGCCGCGCGATTCAGATGCCGGCGATGATCGGCGCGGGACGCGAGGATATCGGCGAGCGCATCGCGCAGGTATTGGGGCGTCACTTCACCGACAACGCGCGCGCGGTTGAGGCGCGGACGCAGGACTTGCGTATTCACGGGCTGGCTTGTCTGCCGACATATCGGCGCAGTAATTTGTCGCAGTGTTTTTTCTTTGTGAACGGACGTCCGGTGCGCGACCGTCTTTTGTTCGGCGCGTTGCGTGCGGCGTATTCGGACTTGCTGCCGCGTGCGAGCGCGCCGGCGGCGGTGTTGTTTCTGGAGTTGGGCACGGACATGGTTGATGTGAATGTGCATCCGACGAAGGCTGAGGTGCGATTTCGCGATCCTGCGTCGGTGCGTGCGATTATTGTGTCCAGCGTGCGGCGGATGCTTGAGGGTCAGTCGGGCAAGACTTCTACGACGCTTGCCGACAAGTTGGGCGACAGGTTCAGGTCGGGCTCAAGGGAGACAGCGACCCCGCCGCCTTTTCCGTCATCGTCAGAGTCGACGGGGGCGATAACAGGGTCAAGGGGGACAATAACGGGCGCGCCGTTTTCGTCACCGTCAGAGTCGACGGGGACGATAGCGGCGAGAGCGTCACCGTCGTCGTCAACAGAGACAATAACGGGGTCAAGGGAGACAGGGACAATAACGGCGAGAGCATCACCGTTATCGTCAACGGGGACAATAACGGCGCCGCCTTTTTCGTCGCCGTCATCGTCACCGTCATCGTCAACGGAGACAACGACGGCGCCGCCGTTTTTGTCGCCCTCTCCGACAAGCGGCGACACTCTCATCAACACGCATCCCGACGCCCGCACCGCCCACGACTCGCGCAACGCCGGCGCCGTTAATGTGTCCGAGGGACAAGAATTTCCGCTCGGCGCCGCGCTCGCGCAGATTCACGCCACCTACATCGTCTCGCAGACCGACGACAGCCTCGTCATCACCGACCAGCACGCCGCCGACGAACGCCTCGTCTACGAAGCCATCAAAAAGCAGATACGGCAGAACGGCGTCAGGCGGCAGATACTTCTCGTCCCCGAGGTCGTTGAACTCTCGCAGCAGGAGGCCGAGCGCGCCCTCGCCCAGGAAAACGAACTCCGTCAGTGCGGACTCGTCATTGAGCCGTTCGGCGGCAACAGCGTTCTTGTGCGCGAGATACCTTCGCTTTTCGCGCGCGAGAATCTCACCGAACTTGTGCGCGCCGTCGCCGACAAAGACCCCGACTCCCTCGGACGCGACCGCCGCCACAAGCACACGCACGACGACGAACTCCCGCAAACCAACAAGGCGGAGGAGCGCATTCATCAGATAGCGGCGACCATCGCGTGTCACGGGTCTATCCGCGCCGGAAAAAAACTGCGGCACGACGAGATGAATCACCTTCTCCGCACGATGGAGAAAACGCCGAACAGCGGTCAGTGCAATCACGGGCGTCCGAGTTATATAGAACTCAAGATTTCCGCGCTTGACAGGCTCTTTGAACGCGGCGGGCGAAAACTCTAAAATCGCGCCATGTCCGACCGCGACCTCATCGCCGACGCGACCAGGGTGCTTGACACCGAGATCGCCGCCATTGCCGGCATGCGCGACGGACTCGCGGGCGGCTTCGGCGAAAACTTTGTCGCCGCTGTCGGACTGATAGGCGGCATCGCGCCGGGGCGTGTCATCACGACGGGCATGGGCAAGAGCGGACACATCGCCGTCAAGATCGCGGCGACTTTTTCGTCTACCGGCACGCCCGCGTTTTTCGTGCATCCTGCCGAGGCGGGACACGGCGATCTCGGAATGATCACGGCGAGCGATGCTGTGCTTGCGCTGTCCAATTCTGGCGAGACGGCGGAACTCACGCCGATACTGCGTTACATCAAGCGCAATTCCATTCCGCTTGTCGCGGTGACGGCGAAGGCTGACAGCGCGCTTGCCGGACAGGCGGATGTCGCGCTTGTGCTGCCGGATTTCACCGAGGCGTGTCCGCACGGTCTCGCGCCGACGACTTCCACGACTTTGCAGATTGCGCTTGGCGACGCGCTTGCTGTGGCGTTGTTGAAGTGGCGCGGATTCAGCAGCGAGAATTTTCATGATTTGCATCCGCGCGGCAGTCTCGGGCAGCAGTTGCTCCGTGTAGAGGAGGTCATGCACGGCGCCGACGAGCAGCCCCTCGCTTCGCTTGACACGAAAATGAGCGACGCCATTCTCATCATGACGCGGAGCGGTTTCGGATGCGTCGGAATCACGGCCGCCGACGGCAAACTTGTCGGCATTATCACTGACGGCGATCTGCGGCGTCATATGTCGGCGGACTTGCTGGGTAAAACGGCGAGCGAGGTGATGTCGCGCGATCCGCAGACTGTCGCGCCCGGCACGATGACGGGCGAGGCGCTTAATACGATGGAGAGCCGCAAGATCAGCGCGGTTTTTGTGATTGACGAGTCGCGGCGTCCTGTGGGTTTTGTGCGTATTCTTGATCTCCTGCGCCTCCGCGTCGCCTGATTCGTTAATGGTGACGACAATGACGGTGACGAAAATGTCGACAAAAACGGCGCCGAAAATCGCGGCGGTGTTAATGTTAAGGACGACAAAAACGGCGGCGCCGTTATTGTCCCCTTTGACCCTGTTATTGTCTCCGTTAACAATGACGGTGACGGTGACGGCGGCAAAAATGGCGGCGGGGTTATTGTCCCCTTTGACCCTGTTATTGTCTCCGTTAACAATGACGGTGACGGTGACGGCGGCAAAAATGGCGGCGGGGTTATTGTTCCCGTTGATCCTGTTATCGTCTCCGTTAACTTTGACATTGACGAGGACGGCAAAAATGGCGGCGCCGTTAATGTCCCCTTTGACAATGACGGCGACAGCGGTATCAGTCCGATGACGGAAATCAATAACCCCGTCGACGCCAAGCGATCACAGGCGCGCCTCCTGCTCATTCGCTACGGCTTCCCGACGCTCGCCCTCGCCCTCCTCGTCATCATCTTCGCCTGGCCGCAAATCAGCCGGCACGGCATCAACTTTGAAGACACCGATGTCTGGCTCGACTTCGCCGCGCGCTCCGCCCGCGAAAGCCTCGTCCAGGCAAGCGCCGAAAGCGTGACCATCATCGGCGAAGTCGGCGGCGTCGGCTTCTCGCTTGAAGCCCGCCGCGCCGAAGCAAGCGGACGCACCGAACGCGCCCTCAACCCCGCCGAAGACTCAATGCTCCTGGAAGGCGTGCGCTTCACCTGGCAGGAAGAAACGCCGCTGCACCTCTACGCCGACTCCGCCCGGCACGACCCCGGCAACGAAGAAACCTTCTTTGAAAACAACCTGCGCCTGGAAAGCGTCGCCGACGGCACCGACCTGCGCGCTCCGTCGGGGACGCTGGAATGGCGCAGCCGCACAATCACCCTCGCCGGCCCCGTGGAAGGCGTCTTCGCCGACGGCGCCCTCCGCGCCGACAACGGCGCGCGCATAGAAGACGGCGGCGCGCGCATTTTCCTGCTCGGCGCGAGCCGCGTGGAACTGGAACGATGAAATTCATGTTAAAAAAGACGACAATCACGGCGCCCGCACTTTTCGCGGCGGTGTTGTTTTTATCTGCGGACGCGCGCGCGCAGACGACCTTTCTCAGCGACGGCGGACGCGTCACCCTTGAAGCCGACGGCGTGATTGAGTGGAACCGCGAAGAGTTTTACTACGCCGCCGAGGACAATGTGCGTCTTTCGCGCGGCGGCTGGCATGTCCGCGCCGACAGAATTCAGGCGCACTACAGCGACGACGACAACGCCCGCGCGCTGTCGGGCGACCTGAGTTTCGCGCGCGCGTTCGGAGTTCCGGTGACGGCGGAGTCCGACGACGGCACGCGCATCGCGGCGGACGAGATTCAGTGGTGGCCCCTTGAGTCCCGTCTCGAGGCATTGGGCGACGCCGCCGAGTTGACGCGCCGCGACGGCGGACGCCTGACGGCTTCCGGCTCTTTGATGTGGTGGGAGTCTTTGGAGGGTCGTCCTGTGGCTGAGGCGCGCGGCGGAGTGATGGCGAGCGGCGGCGGCGGCGAGACGCTCCGCGCCGAGCGGATTCGGGCGGTGTTTTCGGGCGCGACCGGAAAAATTGAGGAATATCAGGCATTTGGCGATGTAAGTGTGGAGCGCGCCGACGGCGAAATAGCCAAATCGCGCTGGGCGCGCTACGATGTGGGCGGCGAACGAATCGTTCTGGAGGGCGGGGTTCGTCTGGAGCGCGAGGGGCAGATTTTGCGCGGGGAGCGTGCTGAGATGGATCTGGCGTCTGGCGTGTCGGTCTTGCTTCCCGGCGAGGGCGGACGCGTTGAGGGCCGCTTTGATACCGACGCCGAGCAGTAAGGTGGCAAAAAAAGTGACAAAAAAGGTGTCCGAAACGGAGACAGAAACGGCGCCGAAAAAGGCGACCGAAAAGGCGACCGAAAAGGCGACAGAGAAGGTGTCCGAGGGTAAGACTTCGGGCGTGGGAGGACTGCGACTTTTGCGCGGATCGGCGACGCGACTTGTGGCGGAGAATTTATCCAAGTCGTACGGATCGCACCGTGTTTTGCGGGATGTGTCGTTGGAGGCCGAGGTTGGCAAGTCTGTTGGTTTATTTGGCCCGAACGGCGCCGGCAAGACGACATGTTTCCGAATACTGGCTGGCGCCTTGTCGGCCGACAGCGGCAGTGTGAGTCTGGACGGCGAAGTGATAACGGATGTTCCGCTGTACCGACGGGCGCGTTTCGGGATGGGATACTTGCCGCAGCAGTCGTCGGTGTTTCGGGGGTTGAGCGTGGGTGAGAATATTATGGCGGCTTTGGAGGTTGTGGAGGGCAGTTTGAAGGTGCGACGCGAGCGACTGGATGTTTTGCTGGAGGAGTTCGGGTTGACGCGGTTACGCGATGTGTCAGCGGGTTCTGTGTCTGGCGGTGAACGCCGTCGGACGGAGATCGCGCGTGCATTGGCTGGCGAGCCGCGTTTTTTGTTGTTTGACGAGCCTTTGACGGGGATAGATCCGATAACGATCGGGGAGATTCGCGTGATGATCGGCGATTTAAAGAATCGCGGCATTGGTGTTTTGATAACGGATCACAATGTCCGGGAGGCGTTGGAGATGGTGGATTCGGCGGCGATTTTGTATGGGGGCGAGGTTTTGGCGTATGGTTCTCCGCGTGAATTGGTCGAGGACGAGACGGCGCGCAAGTTATACCTCGGCGCCGGCTTCCAGATGTAAATTAACCAGCGAAGTGCGGCATTTGGCATTAGTGAGCGTCTGACTAAGACATTCACGATGTTGGCTCAAGCGAAAGCACGCCGGCTAATGGGTGCGGGCTAGCCCGCAAAAAAAATTAAAATTAAATAGACAACTTAA
>JALCBB010000038.1 GCA_028066985.1 Alphaproteobacteria bacterium | reverse complement strand
TAAAAAAATAATTTGACTATTTAAGGGGTCAATTAAATAAATTGTTTTCTTATTAATTAATAGACAATTAATGGTGTCTATTAAATAAATTATTTCCTTTTTAATTTAATTTTTTTGCAGGCAGCGCCTGCGGGCATTAGTTGGTGCTGCTTGCTTGAGCCGACATCGTGAATGTCTTAGTTCAACTCCCACTAATGCCAAAGATCGCACTTCGTTTGTCTTCTAATTAAAGTATCAAGGCGAATGACATAAAAATAAAACTTGTGCTAATTAAAACTGATGACCACCCAAACCAAAATCGCCCTCGTCGGAAGCGGGCCCGCCGCACTCTTCGCCCTGGAAAAACTCCGCCAGAACCCGAACACCACCATCCATGTCTACGAACAATGGCCCTTCCCCTTCGGCCTCGTCCGATACGGAGTCTCGCCAGACCACCAGGGCGTCAAAAATATCCAGCGCAACCTCGCCAGGCACCTCGCCGCCGACAATGTCCGCCTCCTCGGAGGCATCACCATCAACAAACACATCTCCGTCAGCGAACTCCGTCAGCACTACCACGCCACCCTCCTCGGCATCGGCGCGCAAATTGACACCACGCTCAACATCCCCGGCGAAAATCTGCCGCAAGTTCATGGATCGTCCCGCCTCGCCGGCTGGTACAACACGCACCCCGACCACATTCGCCCTCCCCCGCTCGCGCCCAAAGTCGCCCTCATCGGACAAGGCAATGTCGCCATTGACGCCGCGCGCGTCCTGCTGTTAGACCACGGCGACTTCAACGGCTCCGACCTCGGACAGCAGCCGACTCGGCAACTCCGCCCGCAGCCCGTGCAGGAAGTCGCCATGCTCGGCAGACGCGGGCCCGCCGAAGCCAAATTCACCACTCCGGAACTGCGCGAAATCTGCCGCCTCAAGGGCGTCCGCGTGGAATTTGAAGGCGCCGACATGGAGTCCGTTAAACAGCGTCTTGACTCGCTTGACGAAGCGCAGTTCCCGACCTCTGCCGAGTTCCGCCGCGTGCGCGGAAACCTTCAGGCAATTCTTCAGTCTCTTGAAGAGCCGAATTCGGGAGAGCGTCTGCTGAGGTTTGTCTTCGGCGTGCGTCCGCTTGAGTTTGTCGCCGACGGCGACGCGCTTGCTGGCGTTCGCTGCGCGCGCACTGCTCCCGACAACGGACGCTGGCGCGACACCGACGAGCAATTCACCGAGCCGTGCGGTTTCGCCGTGACCTGCATTGGCTACCGCGCCGCGCCGCTTGAGGGTGTTCCCTACGATGACGGGCGCGGCATCTACCCCAACGAGAACGGACGCATCGCCGACGGTCTCTGGTCGGTCGGCTGGTGCAAGCGCGGTCCTTCGGGCGCGATCGCCAACAACCGCAAGGAGTCGCACGCCGTCGCCGAGGCGCTGCTTGCCGAGGTCGGCGGCGGTGATCTTCCGCCGATTGATGATTTGCTTGCCGCGCGCGACATTCGTCCTGTCGGCTGGGAGCAGTGGCTTGCCATAGAGAAGGCCGAGGAGCGGCAGGCTTCTGAAGATCGTGTGCGCGAAAAATTCACTTCTGCTGCCGCCGCGCTGGAAGTGCTGAAATAAGGTTTCGCAAAAGGGGACAATAACGGTGACGGCGGCAGTGGTCGTCGTCATATTAACAGTGACAGCGACGGTGACGGCGGCAATGGTCGTCGTCATATTAAAGGGGACAGCGACGGTGACGGCGGTAGTGGTCGTCGTCATATTAACAGTGACAGCGACGGTGACGGCGGCAATGGTCGTCGTCATATTAAAGGGGACAATAACGGCGCCGCATTATCGTCATCGTCATTGTCATTATCATCGACATTAAAAGTCCAAAAAGGTGGACGGACAATGTGGTATAATAGTCATTCATGAAAATTACGCTGGAGGAAATCATTATGCCTCGCTCGCTTCGTCACCCGAACCAGTCCCGCGGACAGGCGCGCACCGCCGCCATCATCGTCATCGCCGCCGCCGCCGTCATAGTCGCCGCCGTCATCGCCGTCAGCCCCTCCAGCGACACCGCCGCGCCGCCGCCGGAGTCGGACGCGCCCAGAATCATCCGCATCGGCAGTTTCGGCGAGCCGGCGTCAATGGATCCGCACTTCTCCACCACCGTTGAGAACGGATACATCATTGACGAGATGTTCATCGGACTCACCACCGCCGACGCCGACGGCGTCGCCATCCCCGGCGCCGCCGAATCCTGGAGCATCAGCAGCGACGGCCTCACCTACACCTTCAACCTCCGCGAGCATACCTGGTCGGACGGCACCCCCGTCAGCGCGCACGATTTCGTCTACGCGTGGCGGCGTATTCTTGATCCGGAAGTCGCCGCGTCTTACGCGTCGCTGCTTTATGTCATCGCGGGCGGCGAGGAATACAACACCGGCAGCGCCGGCGCCGACGCCCTGCAGGTGCGCGCCGTCAGCGACAAAATCCTTGAGGCGACGCTCAGAGCGCCGGCGCCGTACTTTCTTGAGCAACTCACGCACACCTCTTTGTATCCGATACCGCGGCATGTCGCCGAGCAGTTTGACAAGGCGTCGCAGGACTGGACGCGTCCCGAAAATATCGTCGTCAACGGACCCTATAAACTCGCCGAGTGGGTCTCCAACGCGCATGTCAAACTCGTCAGGAACGACGGCTTCTACGACAACGGCAATGTGTTCTTTGACGAGGTCGTCTACTTTCCGCTCGCGGACGAGACGACTCTCTTCAACAAGTATCGCGCCGGCGAGATAGACATCTCGCGGACGATACCCTCCGAGCAGATAGACCTTATCCGCCGCGAGTTCGCCGACAGTCTCCGCATCGCGCCGTATCAGGGCGTTTACTACTACGCTTTTAATACGGCGACAGCGCCGTTTGACGATGTGCGGGTGCGGCGGGCGCTGTCAATGGCGATTGACAGAGAGGCGGTCACGGAGAAAATTCTTCGCGCCGGGCAGATTCCGGCTTATAGTTTTGTCGCGCCCGGCACGGGCGGTTATGGCGAGCCGGCGTATGCCGAGTGGGCGGAGGTTCCGTATGACGAGCGCGTTGAGGTCGCGCGCGGACTTCTCGCCGAGGCGGGTTACGGCGTGGAAAATCCGCTGGAGGTTGTTCTGCGCTACAACACTTCCGAGGGACACAAGCGCATCGCGATCGCTATCGCGTCAATGTGGAAGGCGCTCGGCGTTGAGGCCGAGTTGTTCAACACCGACGGCAACACGCACTACGCCGACCTGCAGCAGGGAGACTTTCAGGTCGGGCGCGCGGGCTGGATAGCAGACTACAATGACGCGCAGAGTTTTCTGTATCTGCTGGAGACGCGCACGGGCGTCTTTAATTACGGGCGTTACAGCAACGCCGAGTTTGACGCGTTGATGGCGCGCGCCGAGAACTTGACCGACTTGTCGGAGCGCGCCGAGGTGATGCGTCGCGCGGAGGCGATTGCGATGGACGAGCAGCCTGTCGCGCCGATTTATTATTATGTCTCAACGGCGCTGGTGCCGCCGCGTGTTGAGGGGTGGCGTGACAATGCTCCTGACAAGCACAATGCGCGGTGGCTGTCGTTCAGCGAGTGAGGGCGCGGCGGTGGTGGTGGTCGCGCGGTGTCAGGAGGGGTTGAGGGTCGCGGGCGAGATCAGCACGGAGAATTGTTCGCACCAGATCACGACGCTTTTGATGGAGTCGGCGCTGACGGTGTCGGGCACTTCGTAGACCTGGCTGCCTTTGAAGGCGCGGAGGGTGCCGAGGTTTTCGCCTTCGCTTTGCTGGAAGTCGTTTTTGGAGGTGATCCCGGCGGCGTCTTTGACATAGACGCGGTAGGCGGGGCCTGGTCCGACTTCAAAGGTGTCTTCCAGGAAGACGACAATTTTGCCGTCGGGTTCCTGGTAGAGGGAGACGGTGCCGCGTCCCCAGTGGACGCGGTCGTTGGGGTTTACGTGCTGGAATTCGCCTGAGGCGAGGAGGGTGCGAGTTTCGCCGGAGGTGGTATTGATTTCGGAGAGGGTTTCCTGGGCTTCAATGCCGGCGAGGAAGATGAAGGGGTAGATGAAGATGCCGATAGCGAAGCCGAGGGCGGTGCCGAGGATGCCGCCGCTGAAGAGTCCGAGCAGGAATTTTTTCATTGTGGTGTTTCCTGTAGGGGTTGGGGTGTGGTTATTTTAGTCTTTTTGCAGATGGTGTCAAAGGTCAATTTTCGGCATTAATTAGGAGACAGACGAAGCACGATCTTTGGCATTAGTGGGAGTTTGACTTAGACATTCACGATAGTGGCTCAAGCGAACCGCACCCACTGATGCCCGCAGGCGCTGCCTGCAAAAAAAATAAATTAAAAAGAAAATAATTTATTTAATTGACCCCATTAATAGTCAAATTAAATTTTAATTTTTTTTGCGGGCTAGCCCGCACCCATTAGTTGGCACCGCTTGCTTGAGCCAACATCGTGAATGTCTGAATATAACTCCCACTAATGCCAAGGGCTGTTCTACGGGGGGGGGGCTTGAAAAATATGCACTTGCCGAATCATAAACCATATGCCAAACAATTACCCATGAAATTCCTCATCCTCATCGGCACCATGACCGGCAACGCCGAAATCGTCGCCGAAGAAATCGACAGCGCCCTCGCCAAACTCAACCACGAGACCACCCGCCGCGACATGAGCGACGCCTCCCCCGCCGACCTCAACGATAAATCCTCCACCCTCATCATCTGCTCCTCCACATACGGAGACGGCGAAGTCCCCGATAACGCCACCGACTTCTACAACGCCCTCCAAACCGAAAAACCAAACCTCAAACACCTCAACTACGGCATCATCGCCCTCGGCGACAGCGTATACGAAACCTTCACCAACGGCGGCATCCGATTTGATACCCGCCTCCAGGAACTCGGCGCCTCCCGCATCGGCGAAATCTGCCGGCACGACGCCAGCAGCGACCAGATGCCCGAAGATGTCGCGCTCCAATGGCTGCCCGAATGGCTGGAAGAAGTCCAGAAAATAACCGGCGCCGGCTAGCCGCCCCCGTGCTATAATCACAACAGGAGGAAACCCTCGCAACACTCGAGGCACACAATGAGTCAAAACCTCCCCGTCACAAAACGCCGACTCCTCACAACCGCGGCCGCCGCCGTCACCGCCGTCGCCCTGCCCGCGCCCTTCATCCGCCGCGCGTCCGCCGCGCCGATGCGTATCGGCGTCTACCTGCCCTACAGCGGCGTCTTCACCTCGCTCGGAACCAAAATCACCAACGCCCTGGAACTCGCCCTCGCCGAAAACAACAACAAACTCGGCGGACGCGAAGTTGAACTGCTCAAAATAGACTCCGAAGCCGACCCCTCCAAAGCGCCCGAACGAATGGTGCGCTTCATCGGACAAGGCGCCGAAATCATCATCGGACCCGTGCATTCAGGCGTCGCCCTCGGAATGATCCGCGTGCTTCAAAACCAGAACACAACCCTCATCATCCCCAACGCCGGCGCCGGCGCCGCGACCGGCGAACTCTGCGCGCCAAACATCTTCCGCACCTCGTTCACCAACTGGCAGCCCGCATGGCCGATGGGAAAAATCATGCACGAACGCGGCGCGCGCCGCGCAATGAGCATCAGCTGGAACTACGCCGCAGGACAAGAATCCGTCGCAGGTCTGCGTCAGGGCTTTGAAGAGAACGGCGGCGAAATCGTTGACGAAATCCTCGCGCCCTTCCCGACCGTGGAATTCCAGAGTTACATGCCCGAAATCGCCGCGAGCGATGTGGACGCCGTCTACACTTTCTTCTCAGGCGCGAGCGCGGTGCAGTTTATCCGCCAATACCACGAGGCCGGGCTGGACAGAAACATTCCGCTCTACGCCGTCGGCTTCCTCACCGAAGGCACCCTGGACGGCCTGGAAGAAATCGCCGAAGGCCTTGAAACCACAATGCACTACGCCGACGACCTGCCGCTGGAAGCAAACCGCCGCTTCCGCGCCGCCTATCAAGACAGGTTCGGCGTCGCCGCCGATGTCTACGCCGTGCAGGGTTACGACACCGGCAGACTGCTCGTTCACGCGCTCGCGCAGGTTGACGGCGACACGGGCGACGCCGCGAAACTTCAGGCGGCGCTGCGAAGTTTTGAAGCCGCCGACAGTCCGCGCGGCGCATGGCGCTTTTCGCGCGCGCAAAACCCGATTCAGGATATCTACCTCCGCCGCGTCAGCGACGGCATCAATCGCTATCAGGGCGTCGCGGCGGCGCAGGTTGAAGATCCTGGGACGGGCTGCGCGCTTTAATTTTTTGTCGGCGAGGGGGTCGGGCGCGTGTCGCTTTCCCTGATTTTGCTGCAACTGGTGAACGGCGTTCACTACGGACTCCTTCTGTTTCTCGTCGCCGGCGGACTGAGCCTGATCTTCGGACTGCTCGGCGTCATCAACCTCGCGCACGGCTCGTTCTACATGTTCGGCGCGTGGATCGTCTGGTGGGCGACAACGACAACCGGCAACTACTGGTTCGCGCTCGCGGCGGTGGTGATTTTCGTGGCGGCGGGCGCGTGGGTGCTGGAGCGCGCGGTCTACCGGCGCGTCTACGAAAGTTCGCCGCTCGTGCATGTGCTGCTGACCTACGGACTGGCGCTGCTCCTGGACGAACTCCGCAGCGCGCTATGGGACGACGAAGTTCACTCGCTCGCCGCGCCGGAGTCGCTGCGCGGCTTCATTGATCTCGGCGAGGGACTGCCGAGTTATCCGTTGTGGCGGGTGTTTGTCTCGCTGCTCTGCCTGTGCCTCGCGCTCGGACTGTGGTGGCTCTCGGCGCGAACACGACTCGGAGCGGCGGTGCGCGCGGGCGTTGAGCGCCGCGAAATGGCGGAAGGACTCGGACTGAACACGCCGCGCCTGTTCTCATGCATTTTCATCCTGGGCGCGGTGCTGGCGGCGGTGTCGGGAGCGCTGGCGGCGCCGATTTCGTCGGTGTATCCGGGGCTGGATTCGCAGGCGCTGATTTTGTCGTTTGTGGTGGTGGTGGTCGGCGGCGTCGGCTCGCTGTCGGGGGCGTTCGTGGCGGCGCTGCTTCTGGGCGTCGCCGACACATTCGGCAGGACATTCCTGCCCGAGGCGGCGAGCGTCGCGGTGTATGTCGTGATGTTCGCGGTTCTCGTATGGAGACCCGAAGGTGTTCTCGCGTCGCGCCGCTAGACACGGAGCGCGCGGCGGGTCGGGCGCGTCGGCGGACGGCGCGTGGCTTTTGATTCTGGTTTTGCCCGCGCTGTTGTCGCCTTTACTCTTCGCGGAGGGCTTTGAGTTGCAGCGACTGGCGCGGTTTCCGATTTTCGCGATGCTGGCGATGTCGCTGGCGTTTCTGGTCGGCAGCGCCGGCCTTGTGAGTCTCGGACACGCGGGATTTTTCGCGGCGGGCGCGTATGGTTTCGCGATGCTGGCGGGTTCGTGCGGCGCGCCTCCGCTGTTCGGGGCGGCGGGCGGACTCGCGGCGGCGACGGCGACGGCGGCGCTGCTGGCGCTGGCGTCCGGAGTTTTCGCGCTGCGGACGCGCGGCATTTATTTTCTGATGGTGACTCTCGCGATCGGACAGGTGGTTTTTTACGCGCTGCTGGACATTCCATTTTTCGGCGGTTCTGACGGCATTTTTCTGTGCGGCGCGCCGGCGCAGTTTTTCGGTCTGGACGGCTCGCGCAGTTATTATGTGCTTGTGTCGGCGAGTTTCGCGCTGACGGTTTTGCTGTTCTGGTTTTTGCGGCGCAGTTATTTCGGCCGTCTTTTACGCGCGGGCGAGATTGCGGAGTCGCGTCTGGAGGCGTTGGGCTATGCGGTATTTCCGCTGCATCTGGCGGCGTTTACGGTGGCGGGTGCGGTGGCGGGTTTTGCGGGCGCGCTGGAGGCGATGCGTTTTCGGATAGTGAATCCCGAATTGTCTGACTGGCATGTTTCGGGTTTGCTGCTGGTGATGGTGGTGCTTGGCGGACGCGGCACTTTGTGGGGTCCTGTGCTGGGCGCTGTGCTGATTATCGGCGCGGAGGAGGTTTTGGTGACTCGTTATCCTGAGGATTGGCGGGTGGGGATTGGTTTGATAGCGATTTTGGTGGCGTTGTACTTGCCCGGGGGATTGTGGGGTTCGGGCTTGTGGAGACGAGTGACGCGGAGCATTTTCGGGCGAGGGGGCGGCGGCGACGGTGACGGACGATCTATGGCATTCGCGGGCGCGGATTCATTGACTGTTAACGGTGACGGACGATCTGTGGCATTAGTGGGCGAGGCTTCTGTGACGAGTCACGATGTTGGCTCAAGCGAGCGGCGCCAACTGATGCCTGCGGGCGCTGCCCGCAAAAAATTAAATGACAATGACGGTGACGGTGATGGCCGTCATGTCAGTGGTCACTTTGACGGTGACGGTGACGGTGACGGTGACGATGGCGTGGTTGTTAATGACGGCGGTGTTGACGGTGACGGTGACGGTGGCGTGGTTGTTAATGATGGCGGTGTTGACGATGACGGTGACGGTGAAGGGGGGCGGTTAAAGTGAGCGGGGCGGGAGAGGTTCTCCTTGAGGCGCGCGATCTGCGCCGCCGCTTCGGACATTTCACAGCGGTTGACGGCGTGTCGCTGACATTGCGGCGCGGCGAGTTGCATGCGTTGATAGGTCCGAACGGAGCCGGCAAGACGACGCTGGTTGATCTGCTGAGCGGCGCGCGGCGCGCGGAGCCGGGCGGCGCGGTACGTCTCCTGGGACGCGATGTCACGGGTTTCGGCTCGTGGCGCGTGTCGCGCGCCGGACTCGGACGCAGTTTTCAGCGCGCGCGGCTGTTCCGCGAGATGAGCGCGCTTGAGAATGTGCTCTTCGCGGTTCGCGGACGCTGTTTCGGTCGCGGCTTTGACATCGGCGACGGCGGCGCGGCGGCGCGTGACGCGGCGCGGTCGGCGTTGCGCGAGGCTGGTCTGGATGCGCGCGCGAATGATCTGGTGTTTGAGTTTTCGCATGGCGAGCGTCGCTTGCTTGAACTGGCGATGGCGGTGGCGGGCGGCGCCGAGGTGATTTTGCTTGACGAACCGCTTGCGGGTCTGGGCGCCGGCGAGTCGCGGGCGATGTGCGAGCGTGTCCGCGGACTGGGCGCGGCGCGCGCGGTGCTGATGATTGAGCACGACCTGGACGCGGTGTTTCGTCTGGCGGACAGGGTGACGGTGATGGCGGGCGGAGTCGTGGTGGCGAGCGGATCGCCCGAGGAGGTTCAGGGTGATGCGGCGGTGAGGGAGGCGTATATGCCCGCCGGCTCCGGCGTTGACGGTGACGGGGACGGTGACGGCGCCGACGATGAGAATGGCGCGGAGCGATCTTCGGCATTAGTGGGCGAGGCGTCATTGACGGTTAACGGTGACGGACGATCTATGGCATTAGTGGGCGAGGCTTCTGTGACGAGTCACGATGTTGGCTCAAGCGAGCGATACCCGCTGATGCCCGCGGGCGCTGCCCGCAAAAAATTAAATGGAGAAAATCTGCTGACGCTTAAGGGCGTGTCGGCGGGGTACGGGGCGTTGCGAGTCATTCCGGGGATGGACTTGACGATTGCGAAGGGCGAGTGTGTCGCGCTGCTCGGACGCAACGGGATGGGCAAGACGACTTTGCTTAAGGTGATTGCCGGCTGGCTTGGTTTGAAGGACGGCGAGCGACGCTGGCAGGGGGGTGATGTTTCTGGATTGTCGGCGCGGGAGATGTCCGGACTTGGCGTTATGCTGTTGCCGGAGGACAGGGGTGTATTTGCGAATTTGTCGGTGCTTGAGAATCTTACTCTTTCCGCGCGTTCGGAGGGGTGGAGTCTGGAGCGTGTGCTGTCGGTTTTTCCGGAACTTGGGGGGAGGCTTAGGAATCCGGGCGACAGTTTATCTGGCGGCGAGCGTCAGATACTGAACATTGCGCGCGCGCTGATGACGGGACCGCGTCTCCTGCTGCTGGACGAGACGACCGAGGGCTTATCGCCGAGGGTGGCGGAGCGGGTGTGGGGTGTTCTGGCGTCTTTGAGGGAGGAGGGTTATGGGATGGTGGTGGTGGATAAGAACTGGGAGCGCGCGGCGACTCTGGCGGACAGGGTTGTGGTGTTATTGAAGGGGGGGATTGTTTACGAGGCGGGCGGCGCCGACTTTCTGGGCGAGCGGGAGGTCGCGCAGCGATATTTAGGAATTTAGAACACGATCTCTGGCATTAGTGGGTGCTGCTCGCTTGAGCCAACACTGTGAATGTCTAAGTCAAACTCCTACTAATGCCAGAGATCGCGCGCCGATTGGTCTTAATGTTTCACGCGAAACATGCCCCTGCCCCCTGCCACACCCCCGCCCCCGACCGCCATTCGTCGTCAATTTAATGTTTCGCGCGAAACATTAAAAAAAGCCAATTTTCAGATGTTTCGCGCGAAACATTAAAAATTCGCTTTTTTTAATTTTTTGCGGGCGGCGCCCGCGGGCATCAGCGGGTGCTGCTCGCTTGAGCCAACGCCGTGAATGTCTTAGTCAAACGCCCACTAATGCCAAAGATCACCCTCCGGAGGGTCTTAATGTTTGGCGACCTGCGGTTCGCGCGAAACATTTTAATAATCATTCTAAAATAAAAAACGAAAACGCAGAAAGGACGCTCCCCCAACTCCGATTTTTTTAAATTTAACACAAAATAAACAGCAAGTCAAATTAATTTTATTTTTCACAGGCGGCGCCTTCAATGTCACCCTCAACGAAAATCAAGGAATAACTTCAACCTCAACCTCCTCAATCACATCATCAACCGCACCCTCACCCGTCACCGCGCCGCCAGCACCTTCAATGTCACCCTCCGCCAAGCCCTCACGCGCCTCCGCAGCCGCCGCATCCTCAGCCTGACGCGCGCGCAACTTCCTCACATTGTCATTATGATCAGCAAGATTAGACGCGAAACGATGTCCGCCGTCACCGTCAGCGACAAAATAAAAAAGATCCGTCTCCGCAGGATTCAAAACCGCCTCCAATGACGCGCGGCCAGGATTCGCAATCGGACCAGGCGGAAGTCCCTGAACCCGGTATGTGTTGTACGGATGCTCCGTCTCCAGATCAGCGCGCGTCAACGGACGAGACGCCGGATCATCATGCAAGCCGAGCGCGTAAATCACCGTCGGATCAGACTGCAAACGAGCCCCGTTACGCAAACGATTGATAAAAACCGACGCCACCAAAGCACGCTCGTTGTCACGTCCGGTCTCGCGCTCAACAATAGAAGCAAGCACCAGCGCCTCAAACGGCGAACTCAACGGCAGGTTGTCAGCACGGCGCGGCCAGAGTTCGGCAAGAGCGCTTTCCATAGAGGAACGCATGCGCTCCACAAGATCACGGCGAGAATCATCACGCTGGTAAAAATATGTCTCCGGCAACAATGTCCCCTCGCGCGCCAAAGGACTCGGCAGGTCGCCGCTCAAGTCAGAATTCTCCATCAGCAAACGCCGTATCGCGCCCACCGTCAAACCCTCAGGCACAACTAAACGATGCTGCACAGTCTGGCCGGACAACAAAATCTCAAGCAGTTCCGCCATAGACGCGCCCGCAGGTATCGCGTATTCGCCGGCGCGTATCTGCTGTCCGCGGCCGTCAAGACGCACGACAATGGAAAAAATCTCGGGCTGGCGCAAAACCCCCGCATGCGCGAGGCGCGTCGCAATGTCGCTGAGGCCGATGCCAGGCTCAATAACAACAACACTCTCCGCCGCCGCGGGGCCGTCCTCGTGCCAGAGCAGGTCAAGGTCGGCGCGCGCCTTCCACACCGCCGCGCCGGTCACAACAAAAACAAGGACCGCAATCGTCAGCGCCTCTCTCCGAAGGGCAGGACGGCGCCTCCGCGTATCGCCCTCCGACGCGTCTCTCATTCAATCCGTCTGAAAAGCAGCGAGGCGTTCGTGCCTCCGAAACCGAAAGAGTTGGACAGCGCGCAGCGTATCGTTCGCTCCTTCGGCGTGTGCGGAACAAGGTCAAGCCCCTCCGTCTCGGGCGCGGGATCGTCAAGATTCAAAGTCGCCGGCGCAACCTGATCGCGCAGAGCAAGAACAGTGAAAATCGCCTCAAGCGCGCCCGCCGCTCCAAGAAGGTGTCCGACCTGCGACTTCGTTGAAGATATGGAAACACGCCCGATGTCGGCGCCGAAAATGTCGCGGAGCGCGCGCGCCTCTATAACATCGCCAAGCGAAGTAGATGTCGCATGCGCGTTCACATAGTCAATGTCACCGGCGCCGACACCGGCACGGCGGAGACACGCCCGCATCGCCAGACGCGCGCCGTGTCCGCTCTCGTGCGGGGCGGTGATGTGATGCGCGTCGCCGCTCATGCCATAGCCGACAACTTCAGCGTAAATGTCGGCGCCGCGCGCGCGGGCGTGATCTATCTCCTCAAGGACGACAATGCCGGCGCCTTCACCCATGACAAAGCCGTCGCGGGCGGTGTCCCAGGGCCTGCTGGCGCGCGTCGGAGCGTCGTTGAACTTCGTGGAAAGCGCGCGCAAAGCGCAAAACGCCTCAATGCCAAGCGGACACAACGCCGCCTCGGCGCCTCCCGCGACCATAACATCGGCGTCGTCAAGCGCGATAATGCGGGCGGCATCGCCAATCGCATGCGTGCCCGTGCTGCACGCCGTCACAACAGACGAGTTCGGCCCCATGAAACCATGCTCCATGGAAACGCGTCCCGCGAGAAGGTTGATGAGAACGCCGGGCATGAAAAACGGCGAGACCTTGCCCGGACCGCGCGCGCGGAGAATGTGGTCGTTGTCGCCGATGGCTTCAAGTCCGCCGACGCCGGAGCCGATATAAACGCCGGTGCGCTCCAGTTTCTCCTGCTCTTCGGGACGCCAGCCGGAATCCCGCACCGCCTGGCGCGCCGCAACCATGCCGTACGCGATGAACGGCTCAACCTGACGCAAAACTTTCGCGGAAAGCCAGTCCTGCGGGTCGTAGTCGCCGTCTTTCGTCGCGCCGAGCGGCACCTGTCCGCCGACCTTGCACGGGAAGGCGTCAAGCGGCTCCGACAGCGCGACAATACCGCTGTCGCCGGCAAGAAGACGCCGCCAGACATGCTCGCCGCCAAGCCCGAGAGGGCTGACAACGCCAAGTCCCGTGATTACGACGCGGCGCATTTGTCTGTCCGTTCTCGTCGGAGCGCGGGTGACGCCGCTCGTGCCGCCGTGCAGCGCCGGAGCGCGGACGGGTCAGGCCGACTTCGCTCCTTTAACATAGTCAACGGCGTCCTTGACCGTGGCGATCTTCTCGGCAACCTCGTCCGGAATCTCAACGCCGAACTCCTCCTCGAACGCCATCACAATCTCAACGGTGTCCAGACTGTCGGCGCCGAGATCCTCGACGAAACTGGACGCGTCGGTGATTTTGCTTTCCTCGATGCCGAGATGTTTGGTGATGATCTGTTTGACCTTATGCTCAATGTCTTCCATCGGAGTGTTCCTTCTCGCAGGTTTCGGGCGCCTCGAGGCGTGTCCATAGGGTATTCGGTGCGGCGGCAGAATGCAAGTGTCAGGTCATGAACATTCCGCCGTTGATGTGGAGGGTCTGTCCCGTGACCCAGCCCGCCGCAGGGGAAGCCAGAAAAAGGCAGGCAGCCGCGACATCCGCAGGGGCGCCGGGGCGCTGAAGCGGAATCTGGCGGAGAAAATTCTCGCGAGTCGCCTCGGGAAGGTTCTCGGTCATCGGGGTCTCAATGAAGCCCGGCGCGACGCAGTTCACAGTGATGCCGCGGGAAGCGTATTCGCGCGCGAGAGTGCGGGAGAGTCCTTCAATGCCGGCTTTGGCGGCGGTGTAGTTCGCCTGCGCGGGGTTGCCGATGGACGCGACGATGGACGAGATGGAGATGACGCGTCCGTATTTTTCGCGCGACATCGCGCGGAGGGCGGCGCGCGAAAGCAGAAAGGTCGCCGTGAGATTGACGCCGATGATCTCGTTCCAGTTTTCGGGCGAGAGGCGGGAGGAGAGGCTGTCGTGTGTGAGGCCGGCGTTGTTGACGAGGATGGAGATGTTTCCGCCGAGTTTTTCGTTCGCCCGGGTGACGAGGGAGTTTGCGTCGTCGGGGTTTGCGAGGTCGGCGGTGATGGACTGGTGGTTGTTGGCGGGGAGGGTTGCGATGAGGTGCTGGAGTTTGTCGTGGTTGCGGCCGGAGACGGCGATCTGGGCGCCGTATTTTGCGAGGGTTTGGGCGATTTGCGCGCCGATGCCGCCTGAGGCGCCGGTGATGAGGGCGCGCTGGCTGTGGAGGGAGAATTCTTCGGGGATGTTTGTCATTGCGGGTTAATTAAAGACCTGTTTGACCCACATTTCAAGTTAACGGCGCCGCGTTTTTGTGACTTGTCAAAGAGCGATATTCGGCATTAGTGGGACTTTGACTAAGACAGTCACGATAGCCGCTCAAGCGAACCGCACCCACTGATGCCCGCAGGCGCTGCCTGCAAAAAAAATTAAATTAAAAAGAAATTAATTTATTTAATTGACCCCATTAATTGTCTATTAATATTAACAGAACAAATCTCTTTTTAACACATTAATTGTCTATTATTTAATTAATGAAAAACTATTTAATTAATGAAAAACAATTTATTTAATTGACACCGTGATTGTCGTCCATCTATTAATTGTCAAATTATTTTTTTAATTTTTTTGCGGGCTAGCCCGCACCCATCAGTTGGTGTGTT
>JALCBB010000037.1 GCA_028066985.1 Alphaproteobacteria bacterium | reverse complement strand
TAATTTTTTTTGCAGGCAGCGCCTGCGGGCATTAGTTGGTGCGGTTCGCTTGAGCCGCTATCATGGCTAGTCTGAATTTAACGCCCACTAATGCCAAATGCCGTGCTTCGTTTGTCTCCTAATTAAAGAAAATTTGGGGGCGGGGGAGGGGATTTTGCTAAAAATGCGAAAAATGCTGAAAATGCCCGATTTTTCCCGAAATTCACCCGAATTTGCCCGAATTTACCCCGCCTTTTCCCGTCCATATATGACTATAATATCCCCGGCAGGGTTGTAGAATTTCCTGAATCGCTGTAGAATACACCCCGTCCGCAAAACAAAGGCGGCAGGACGCTTCCACGCGAATCATCCCGCCCCCTCCATCTCTCAGGGAGAGCACCCAGGTGCAAGTCTCGTCCAGAATCATCGCCGGCGCAAACACCCCCCGCGCGCGCGGACTCTCGCTGCTCGAAGTGATCTTCGCGCTCACAATCGCCGCCGTCGGACTCTCGCTCTGGATCGGACTCATCGGACAGCGCTCCCTGGAACGCGAGGCGCGCTTCTACGGCGGCGTCCTGCGCGCGCACGCGAAGACCGGCGCGAACCTGGCGTCGTCCGACCTGCCGCTCGTCGGACGCGCGAACCAGCCCGGCGTCAATCCGTTCATCATCCGCAGCAACCCGCAGCCGAACTCGCTCGTGGAAATCACCGACCCGACCAACCCCAACTTCGGCAGCCGCGGATTCGAACTCTTCAAAGGCACCGGCGGCGGACAGATAGACGCCGTCGGCTTCGTCCCGTTCCTCCTGACGCGCGAACTCCTGGACTGCATGTTCTCCGACTACGACGGCTACACCGCCTCCGACGCCCTGCGCGGCGGCCTCCTCGGCGGCGAGGACAGCGGCACCGAAACCATCTTCAACGCCCCCGAAAGCGCCGGCGACGAAAACGGCGACGCCGTGACAGGCTTCGTGGACTTCTTCGACCACATCGGCCACGGACGCCCGGTCGGCGACCGTCCGGCCGAGGGCATTCGCTCGGGCGGCGACCAGATTCCCGGACTGAATGTATGGCGCTTTCTGTCGGCGAACTGCCTGTACTTCACGCAGGTAGACCCCGCGAGCGGCCGCGACGCGCCCCTCGCCTACACCGAGGACAGACTCAAGATCGCGCACTCCACGGGCGATGTCTCCTCAACGGCGCTGACCGAGCCGGAGGCGAACGGCAGTTTCCGATGCGTTGAATCCGGCTACCAGGACGCCGACGGCCGCATCCTCCCCCCGCACAACGAGAACCGCCCCGACGAACTCCTCAACATCGTCTTTGACTACGGCGACCGCACCGGACGCGAATTCCTCGGCACCCAGACCCTGGCGGCGTATCGCACGGAATACCGCCGCAACCGCAGCAACAACCCGCGCGCTCTGCGTCCGACCTTCGTGAAGTTCCTCTCGGTGGATCCCGACACCTGCATGGGCGCGCGGATGCTCTCCGACGCCGCGGGCGGACTCCACTGGAAGACCAACATCGGTCTGCGCGGCGACGGCAGCGAGGCGCAGCCCGAATTCTTCGTCGGCTTTGAAAATCCGGAGGCGGTCTACGAGGCGGCGTTCCGTCTCGCGGAGAACAACGACACGCAATTGCTGACGAATCAGATCGTGACCAACCCGTCGTTCCGTCTGCATGTCTTCGTGGTCTTTCCCGGACACAGTTACGGCGGCGGCCTCCAGGGACGCGCCCAGGCCAACCGCGTGGCGCGCAACGCCGGACCGGCGGCGATGGTGATCGGCGCCGGCGATCAGGCGGCGAGCACGAATCGCAACGAGATTCGCGCGAGTTCGGCGGTGGGCTTTTATCATCCGAGTTCCGAGACGCCGGTGCCGGACTTTTATTTTCCGTGGGTGGTTCCGGCCGGCACGAGTCCGGGCGACACGGCGGATCTGGGTCTTGAGGTCGGCGGCGTGGCGCTGGTGTCGTCGCGCGCGGAAGGCTCGCCTCTCCAGGACTGGCTGCGCTCGGCGGGCGGCGGCGCGCAGCCGGCGGCGCCGGCCATGCTGCCGACGACGCCGCCGGATGTCGTGCTGGACACGAGCATTTACCACCACACTCAGAACATCACGCAGACGGGGATGGATCCGATCGTTTATCGTTCCGGCGCCGAACTGCGTCCTCCGCCCGGCGGACGGGTGGACCTGCGCGGCAGATTCGTGACTTCCGCGGGCGTCACCGCATTCATTGAACTGCCGGAGCAGACCACCACCTTCTCCTACGACACGCGCAATCCGGCGAAGATCTCGCCTCTGCGCGACGATGACGGCGATGTCCTCACTTCGGCGCGCGTCCTCTACGGCGGACATTCGGCGAATCCGGCGACCGGCGGCACGGGAATCCCGGCGGCGCAGATGCACGCGGCGCGCAACAATGTGAACCTGCCGCGCGAGCAGGACGCCGCCGACTACGACGGCGGCGGTCCCGGCCTCACGAGTCTGATACCGCTCAAGGCGGGCGCGGGACAGCAGCTGCCCGTGCGCGTCACCAACATCGTCCAGGCGCGCTACACGGCCAACACGAACGCCGGCTACAACACTGTGGCGAGCGGTGTTTTCAACGCGGCCGGCACGGAGTTTTACCGCTGGGTTCCGCATGAGTTCGGCTTTCCGTATCAGCATCAGTTTTACGGGCAGTTGTACAAGGATCCGGCGAACGACAGTCTCGCCGACAACACCCTCACCCGCGAGGTGGAGTTGTGGCCCCGCATGCTGGACATCGGCAGCAAGACCGACCAGGTGACGAGTCTGACGGTGAACGGCGATGTGGAGGTGACGCAGTTGCGTGTCGGTCTGCGTTCGCAGGTTGTGGTGGGCGGCGAACTTGTGGCGGGCGTGGAATGTTCCATCACGCATGATTCTTCCACGGATGTGGACGGCTATACTTCCACGGGCGGTCATCCTGACACGGAGAGCAACGCGCTGATTTACGCGCGCGAGCCTGTCGGCGACACGGACGAACTTGTGCGTTACACGCCGCGCTGTCCTGTGATTGAGAGCCGTGTCTACGAGGCGGGCGCGGTGGACGGCACGCAGTTTGAGACCGAGGAGGCGCTGGATCTGTCGGTGCGCGGTCTGGATCTGCGTCCTGTGATCGGCAGCACGCCTTCGGTGGTGGCGCGGCGTCTGAGAGTGACGGGCGACGCGCGCGGCAACGGGGTGGCTTTGCCGGTGTCGGCGGGCGAGGATGGCAGCACGGTGTTTCGGTATGAGTGTCTGGATGTGACGAGCAGCGCGACGCCTGGTCGTGATGGAAATTCTTTACCGGACGACTGCTGATGGGCGCGACGGGCTTCATTGACGGCGCCGCCTTTGTCTCCTTGATTGGGGGGACAGACGATGACCACGATGGCGGGTCAATCGGCGGCTGGTCTTTGGCATTAGTGGGCGGGGCATTTAGACTCTTGCGGTCGCCGCTCAAGCGGACTGCGCCAACTGATGCCCGCGGGCGCTGCCCGCAAAAAATCAAATTCGGTTCCTTTGTTAAGGGACGGACGACCATCACGGTGCCAGTTAAGGGGCGGTCTTATGCGTAAGTCGTTGTTGACATCCGACCTTCACGGTCTCCGCCGCCGCCACGCGTCGCGGCGCGGAGGCTTCACGATCCTTGAAGTCATCGGCGCCCTGGCGGTGGTGACCATCCTGCTCTCCTCCATGATGTGGCTTCAGTACGGCACGGGAGGCTCCTTCCGCGACCGCGTCATTGAACGCCACGCGCAGTATCTCGCCAATGTGATGCGCTCCGTCTTTGAGGCTGAACTTGAGTATGTCCGCTCCGACTTCCAGCAGTCGCTTTTTCTGAGCAACGCCGGACTCTCGGGCGGCACCCTGCCCAACAACTCCTACGATGTCGTCACCCGCAGCGACAAGATCGTGCCGCCGGCGGGATACAATTTGTCGTCGCGCAACCGCGAGAACGGCACGGCGGTCTCCACGGCGGAGTGGCTTCAGGGCGAGGGCCTCCTCGCCGCCGGACTGCCGGTGATGCTGAGTTCGCGCGCGATTGAGAGTTCGCGCAGCACGGGCGATGTGCCGATTCAGGTCTATTTCGGACGCATCCGTCCCGACGCGCTTGTCGCGGGTCTCTGCGGGCCCCGCTTCCGCAACGCCGTCGACGGAGGCAACGCCGCCGGCACCATTGACTCCGACGGCGACGGCACATCGGGCAACTGCCGCGACCGCAACACGCGCGACCGCGAGCCTGACTACGGCTATCGTCCGCTCGGACTGGCGGCGCGCATTGACTCCGACAACATCCAGGCGACCGACTCGGACGCCCGCGACCAGTTGCTCTATCCGTTCACGGGATACTACGAGTCGTCGGGCGAGGGACGCGAGCGCGTCGTCGTCACCGACGACACCCTCCTCGCGCTGGTCGTGAAGACCGACTTTGACCTCAACCTGCGCGCGCTGACGCCGACGAGTCTGGCGGGCAGCCGTCACACGGCGATTCTGCGCCGCGCCGCCGAGATTCTGACGCCTTACGGCGGCTGGGGTGTTCTTGAGGATGACGCGTCCGACTATCAGAATGTCGGTCCGGGCCCCGGCGATCCGATAGCGATTCCGTCCGCGGACTATGCTTCGGCGGTGTGTCTTCCGCACATCACGGATCTGGATCGTTCGCCGCGCGAGACGGGCGGCTGCGTGTCGCCGGCGGAGGAGTTGTACAAGTCCAGCAACGGCGGCATTGTGTCGCCGCATCTGACCTGGCGTTTTCTGTGGCGCGAGTTGCCGGTGCTGGATCCGGACGACAATCCCGGCCTGGCGCGCAATTCGGTTCAGGATGTTCCCGGGCAGTTGTTCATGATCGCCCTGCTCGGACGCCGCGAGAGCGCGTCCCTGACTTTGCAGGCGGCGGAGACGGCGGCGGTGATGGAGACGGGTGTTTCGGCGGTTCCGGCGGGGATGGCGGTGAACAGCGTGCGTTTCACGGGCGGCAACGGTCTGGTGGACGCGCCGGCGACTTCGTTCCGTCCCGGGCGCAACATCGGATTTGTGTTCGCGGAGGATGTGACGATTGACGGTGATCTGATTGTGGATTCGGACGCGGTGATTGAGGGTTCCGCGGTGAGCGGACGCCGTGTGGTGGCGATTCCGGACACGGATCTTGTGCTGGAGGGCGGTCATTTTTCCACGAACAGTCCGTATGACGCGGACACGGGGGAGGCTGACATTGTGGTTCTGGAGGGCGCGACCCTGGATCGTCTTGAGTTTGTGGACCCGAATCCATGATTAAGCGCTTCGGAGATCGCCCTCTGGCATTAGTGGGCGGGGCATTCAGACTCTTGAAGTCGCCGCTCAAGCGAGCCGCGCCGACTGACGCCCGCGGGCGCTGCCCGCAAAAAATTAAATCTGTCCTCTCTTTCTTAGGGGACAATGACGGTGACGGACAAATGGCGAATCAATCTTTGTCTTCGTCTTTAACCTGTGGACGACACAACACGGCGGCTGTTGTCGGCGTGTCTTCGTCAATTGACGGACAAGGGGCGGCGAGCGTTTCTGTCTCTCCTTTAATGGACAGACGACAAATGGCGGTTGTCGGCGTGTCTCCTATGACCCCTTACGGTCGCCGTCGCCGTTCGGGCTTCACCGTCGTTGAGGCGCTCGGCGTCGTCGTCATCGGCGTCGTCTTCACGGCGTTCACCTTCTCCATGCTCTCGCGCCAGCTCGAGTCCGACCGCGCCCAGGACCTCGCCAGCGCCCTGCGCCTCACCCTGGACGCCGGCGCGAAATACACCCGCGCCAACCTCGGCACCGACGCCTTCCAGGAAATGGAAGCAGGACGCGACGGCGCCATTGAAATCTGCGTTGAAGCCCTGGACGAAGGCGGCTACTACCCCGCGTCTCCCGGGCCCGCGGGCGCGCTCGCCGAGTCCTCCGGCGCCGAGATCTTCCTCACCGTCGGACGCCTTGAACACACAACCCCGATGGGCACAACCGACCCGCTGCCGCAGACCTTCTTCGTGGCGGCGTTCACCCACGGCGGCGCGCCGGCGGTGGCGTCGGACGCGGCGCGCGAATGGCGCTACACCGCCGCCGACAAACTCGGACGACACGGCGCCCTCGGCGTCGGCAGACGCCACGCGATCTCGTCTATCGGCGTCGGCCAGATCGGCGACAATTTTGATTTCGGCGGCGGCACCTTCGCTCCCGTATGGCGCTTTGAAGGCGGAGACCTGCCGATGCCGCGCTCCCTCAACACCTGCCGCCGCGGCACCGGCGCGCTGGACCTTGAAAACGAAGTCATGGCGGTGACCTTCGTGACGCACTACCCGCCCGCCGAACTTGAAGTCACGGCGCCGACAGCCGGCGAGGCGGGCGCGACCGGCCTGACCGACTCGCGCGCCCTGCGCCCCCTCATCCGCGACGGACGCGCCGGCGACGGCAGCGGCGGCGGCGTTCACGAGACCTACATCCGCGTCAAGGAACTTGAAATGGGCAGACTCCAGGCGACCCGCCTGCAACTCATGGAAGGCGGACGGCTGCGCGTCACGGGCGACATCCGCGTGCCGGCGCTGCGGGTGAACGCCGACCGCCTGTATATCCGCGATTTTTCCATCCGTCGCGGCACCGACAACCCGCGCTTCGGACTCCTCGGCCCCGCCGCGACTCCGGCCGACTTCTCCGCGGGCGACAACCTGCGCGACACCTCGCCCTACGAGGCGAACCGCACGGTGATTGACGCGCTGCGCGTCGGCGCGGGCTTTGAACGCCGCAGCCTGGGGCCGATCAGCCCCGCCGCCGCGCGCTCCGGCGGACACGCGCTGACCATCCGCCGCGCCTGCGGCACGGTGAACACGGCGAGCGGCGACGACAACGCCTGTCCGGCGGTCAACTCGGTCAACAGCAACTGAGGATTCCGCACGATGCTCGCGTTCGTCATTTTCGGAATTCTGGCGGTGATTATCTCCGCGCTGTGGTACAGCATCGCGTTCGAGGCGTCTCTGCAGTCGCGGCAACTGGTGGAAGACCATCAGGCGCTCGCGTTCGCCGACTTCTCGCTCGCCCTCTACTCGGCGCTGGATCCGAACCGCATCGACCACAACCTGAGCGGCGGACGCGCGCCCGACGCCGCCGACCTGACAAAAGTGGCGTTCTCGTCCGAGGACTTCGCCTTCCGCAACATGCGCGTGGACCTGGACAACCTCGGCCTCACCGACGACTGCGACGGCGCCGCCGAAAATCCCGCCGCGACCTCGCGCGCCGGACTCGCCCGCGCCGATGTGCTTGACGCGTCAGGCTCGGTGACGCGCGGCAACGCCGCCTGGGTCCAGCAGGAGCGCGCCGGCGCCGGCGGCCTCTCGGGCGACCTCCTGCCGAAGGGCGGCCGCATGGTCTACGACGAGAAATCCTCGCGCACGCGGCAGGGACGGGTTTCGGGCGTCTCTATCTCCACCTACGAAGACGCGCTTGAAGAGTTTGAAGGCACCTTGTTCGGCAGTTCCGACCCGGCCTCGGACTACTACTTCTACCGCCCGACCGACTCCTGCGTCATGGAGTGGCAGGTGGTCTTCGGACAGGCGATTGACACCAGCGCCGACGTGGACGATGTCCGCGAAAACTGGGAGAACCGCATCCTCGTGGAGGCGAAGCAGAATGTCACGATCGGCGTGCTTGAGGCGCGGCGGCGCATCGGCTCGGCGTCCGCTCTGTCGTCCGACGGCATCCGCCTGCGCGCCTGGATCGGCTGCGACAACCAGGACACCATCGACGACATGAACGACGGCACGATCACCAACACCGCGCACAGCAACGCCGCCTACAGCCGCATGGGAGTCGGACAGCGCGACACACAGAACATCTGCAGTCACACCCGTCCCGACAATCCGATGGCGATCGTGGTCTGGGCGGAAGGCTCGACCAGCGACGACATCGGCGGACTCAGCGACGGCGCCGTGCTGGCGTCGTTGAATCGCGTGTTTCCGGCGCTGTCGCGGCGCTTCGTGCGCTTCGGACCCCTTGAAATTCAGCGCTCGTCGGGCGGCGCGCGGACGCTCATGATGGGCGGCGAGCCGCTGCCGAATCAGGCCGACCTCTACGAGGCGCTGGATGTCGCCGGCTCGCGGGTGCGCCAGGGAGCAACCGAGACCATCCGCGCGCTGGCGTTTTACGGCGTCGCGCCCCTGCCCCTGCCGGCGGAGGTCTCGGGCAGCACGACGCTCTCGTGGTTCGCCGACTCCGACGACCCCGCCGCCCAGCCCGCGACCGGCACCGACGACCTTCTTCTGCCGAGCGCCTTTTCCATTGAGCGCGACTGCGACGGCGCCAGTTCGGCGTCTTTCGCCGACCGCAACGCGGGCTACACTTCCACGGGCACTCTGACCGGCACGCCGGCGGCGGGCGACGAGACGACGCGGGTCTGCTACCGCGAACAGCCGACGCGGGGCTTCGGCACGGTCCCGGTGTCGGAGCGGATCTCGGCGACGACCTTCCGCATCGTGGATCCGCACAGCGACCAGACGCGCACATGGTTCTACATTCCGTCGTGGGAGAATTCGGGCACCGGCACGGCGGGCGACCCGACCACGATTCCGCTCACCCTGGAACTCGTGGACGCCGTGGCGCCGGCGGGCGGTTTCACATTCAACATCGTGCCGCAGGCTCTGCATCTCGGCGGCGCGCCGGTCTCCATCGCGCGTCTGCCGGACTCGCAGGACAATGTGAACACGCTCTTCGAGGCGACCTTCGGCGGCCGCGGCTTCACGACCATGACGATTCCCGCGGGCGCGTCGCGCGCGACCTTCAATCTCAACATACAGACCGACCCGAGCAGCGCGGGAATCCAGTACGAGCCGCGTCTGCCGGACGGCTCCACGATCAATCTGATAGCGCAGCAGCCCGATGTCGGCGGACGCCTGCGCCTCTTCTTTGACGACCGCGGCCGCGGCTCCCACGAGACGGACGGCACCGACCTCGGCTTTTATCCGGCGACATTCACGATGCGTCCCGGCGACGACAGCCAGGTCGGAGTCTACAACATCTCGGATTCGGCGCTGACCTCGCAGGCGCTGAACGCGATGACCGCGACCCTGCCGCGCGGAATGTCGCTGCGGTATTCGGTCGAGCGTCCCGAGGGCGTGACGGCGGACTACACGGGCGTCGCGAATCATCCTTTCACGGTGCCGGCGATGCCGGCGACTTCGTCGGTGAATCTGTGGATTTCGGCGGATCACGCCACGCCTCCCGGCACCTACACCTTTGACAGTTCCACGCTGGATCTGGACGACCCTCTGGTGATAGAGGTTGAAGAGCATCCGGTGTGGAGTCTGGTCTCGGAGTTCGCCGACCGTTCGGATCCGGACAACATTGTTCTGATTCCGCGGGTGGAGCCGTTTGTCTATCCGTATGAACTTGTCTACGCGCCGGGCGGCGTCGAGGATCCTGACGACCGCACGAACATGGTGTCGTTCAATGTTCTCCTGGAACTGCCGCAGCGTCCGTCGCGCGATCTGGTTTATGACATCACGGTGACGCCGGATTCCGGACTGCCGATGGATGTGATCGAGTCGTTCCCGGCGACGGTGACGGCGCCGGCGAACAACACCGGGGCGATGATTCCGGTGGTGATTGATCCGAGCGAATTGACGGGGTATTACGGCTCCACGAATTTCCGAGCCTCGCGGGCGGCGGGCTTCACTTTGAAGGCGACTTTGCGCGACACGGACTACTCGTCTCTCGCGCCCGGCGGCGTGGACGAGGTGCGTGTGATTCTCGTGGATGACGAGATCACCGCGGCGCCTGCGGATCCGCGCGTGTCTATTTACCCGCAGACGGTGAATGTGGAGCAGGGCGGCACCGCGTTTTTCATTGTGAGCAACACGCATGACACCGCGACCTTCACCGAGGATCTCTACGCGGCGCTGGGGACGAACTTGCCCGCGGGTGTGAATCTGTATTTCAACGCGCTGGACACTTCCGGCGCGGCGGATGTGAGCGGCGGCGGTCGTTTCCGCATTGCTCTGCCGGACACGGACGGCGACGGCACATCGGAGTCGGGCGAGGACATTCTGGTGCTTGTGGAGGCGACGAGCGCGGCGGCTGTGGGCAGGACGCAGTTCACGACGGACGACGCGACCTCTCCGACGCCGTTGCAGCGCGGGTATTTGTTCAGTCTGGCGAATGCGACGGACACGGAGACGACGAGCGACCGTGTTTTGCTGCTGGGCGATTCGAACAATAATTTCGGCGCGTTTGCGATTGAGGTTTTCGCTCCCGGCAATTTGCCCGCGACGACGACCTCCCTGACTTCCCGCTGAGGGCGGACGACAATAACGGCGCCAATTAAATCGGCGTGCCGCCCCCGGCATTTAAGGGACAGACGAAGAGCAGCCTTTGGCATTAGTGGGCGTTTGGCTAAGACATTCACGACAGTGGCTCAAGCGAACAGCACCAACTAATGCCCGCAGGCGCTGCCTGCAAAAAAAATTAAATTAAAAAGAAATTAATTTAATTTAATTGATCCCTTAAATTGTCTATTTAATTTTAATTTTTTTTTGCGGGCTAGCCCGCACCCATCTGCTGGCATCGCTCGCTTGAGCCAACATCGTGAATGTCTAAGTCAAAGTCTCACTAATGCCAGGGGTTGTTCGCCGAATATTTTGCTATAATTGAATTATGTCTGAACTTTCTGTCTCTTTTGCTCCGCTCCTTCCCTGGGCCGTCTGGTGGGTTCTCGTCGCCCTCGCCGTCCTTGTCCTCGTTCCCGCCGCCGTCACCCGCGCCCGCGGCTTCGCCCTGCGCGCCCTCATCGCCGCCCTCCTCCTCCTCCTCCTCACAGGTCCCGTCCTGGAAGCCGAACAACTGGAAAGCCTCAGCCCCGTCGCCATCGTCGTCATTGACAAAAGCGCCAGCCAGGAAATCTCCCCCCGCCCCGAACAAACAACCGCCGCCCTCCGCGACCTGGAAGCCGAACTCGTCCGCGAAAACATTGAAATCCGCGCCGTTGAAAGCCCGCCGCAGGAAAACGAAACCCGCCTCTTCTCCCTCGTCCGCCGCGAACGCTCCCGCCTTGAAGACGACCGCCTCGGCGCCGTCTTCCTCATCACCGACGGACAAGTCCACGACGCCGACACCCCCCCCGCCCTCGGCGCGCCCGTCCACCTTCTGCAGACCGGCCTCAAGAACGAGCAGGATCGCGGCCTCCGCATTCTGCGCGCGCCGCGCTTCGGTCTCCTCGGACGCCGCGCCGCCGCGCAGGTTCTCGTGCGCTCCACCGAAGACGAAGACAGCCCCGTGCCTGTCACCCTCCGCGTCAACGGCGAAGTCATCGGACAATACCCCGCCGCCCCCGGACAGCCCCTCACCCTGCCCGTCACTCTTGAGCGCAGAGGCAGAAACCTCGTGGAAGCCGAAATCCCCGTGCTTGACAGCGAGATGACCGTCAACAACAACCGCGTCAGTTTCGAGATCAACGGCTTCCGCGACCGTCTCCGCGTCCTTCTGATTTCGGGACAGCCCCACGCCGGACAGCGCGCCTGGCGCGACCTTCTCAAATCCGACCCCGCCGTTGATCTTGTTCATTTTAACATCCTCCGCGAGAGCAATGACGATGTGCGCGCGCAGGTCAACGAACTTTCGCTGATCGCCTTCCCCGTTGATCAACTCTTTCTGGACGAGATCAACGGCTTTGATCTTGTCATTTTTGACCGCTATTTCCTGCGCGGACACCTCCGCGAGTCGCACCTTGCCGCGATTTCGCGCTTTGTCGTGGAGGGCGGCGCGCTGCTGACGGTCGCCGGCGACGAGTTTGTCGGCGCTCATTCCATAGCGAACAGCGTTTTGCAGGAGGCGCTTGCAGCTCTGCCGACGGGCGATGTCTACCGCGGCGCGTTTCGTGTTTCGCGCACGGATCTGGGGCGGCGTCATCCTGTGACGGCGGAACTGCCCGAGAGCGAGGAGCGTCCGTGGGGGCGCTGGTATCATCATGCCCAGGTCACGCCGATAGACGGCGCGAAGGTCTTGCTGGAATACGAGCGCGCGCCTTTGCTGTCGCTGGCGCGGGTCGGCAACGGGCGCACGGCTTTACTGGCGAGCGACCAGATATGGCTCTGGGCGCGCGGACACGACGGCGGCGGTCCCGAGGCGGAACTTTTACGCCGGCTGGTGCATTGGCTGATGGGCGAGCCTGAACTGGAGGAGGAGCGTCTTCTGCTGACGGCGACGGACGACGGCGCCTTGAGTGTTGAGCGGCGCAGTCTTGAGGGTTTCGGCGACGGCGCGGCTCCTGTGGCGCGGCTGGAGGGGCGCGGCGGCGAGGTCCGCGAGGTGCCTTTGACGCCGCACAGTGATGATGACGGACGCGCCTCGGCGCGGCTGGATGATGTGTCGGGCGGTTTCTGGCGCGCGGTGTCTGACGGCGGCGAGGGCGCGGAGTCGCTGGAGGATTTCGCGCTGGTGGGGCGCAATGTCGGCCGTGAATTGGCGGAGCCGTTTTCCACGGACGCGGTTTTGCGCGAGATTGTGGAGGCGAGCGGCGGCCGTGTTGTGCGTTTAGAGGATGATGGTGTTCGTGTGAGACGCTTGCGCGCCGGTTCCGGCTCATCCGGCACTTTGACGGACGGCGGCCGCATGGCGGTATTGGACAGAGAGGCGACTCGTGTTGTGGGCGCGTTCAGCACTCCCTTGTTTCCGCCTTTGCTTGCCCTGGGACTGGTTCTGGGCTTATTGCTGCTCACCTGGCGCCGCGAAGCAGGGTGACGAACAGGCGCTCGGGAATATCAAGGAGAGATTTTACAACGCGTCCCGAAGAGGCGCCGCGACGCACCGCGCGCGCAAGACATTCGCCGAGAAATTCATCGGTACGGGCGGCGTCGCGGTGATGATAATGATAAACAGCGACACGCGTCAGAACCTCCGCGAGAATGATCCGCTTGGAATACCAGTTGTAATCAAGCGACTTGTCAGGGACGGCGCGCCACACAGCATCGCTCGCGTTCATCAGAATTTTCGCCGCGAGCGGCGCCGCGTCCGGCATCAGAAGACGCGTCGCCGCGCGCTCCGAAAGCCGCGGATCCGCGTCCGCGCGCGCGACAAGATTCCGAACGCCCTCATGAACGCGTGCGGTCGTCCCCTTTGTCGGCGAGGCGGCGAGGTCGGCGGCGGCGGCGCGAATCTGCTCGTCCGCCCAGAGCCGGAGCAGGTCGCGCCCGCCGCGCGGAAAAAGCAGTTTTTCCGTCCCCGGCGGCAGTCCGAGGCGGCGGCGCGCGCGGGTCAGGGCGAGGTCGCTCCAGCCCTCGCGCGGCACGCGCCCCAGAGCCGCGCCATAAAGACGGCGGCGGACAGCAGTATCCGGCGTCATTCCGCGATGATGCGCCCCCGGCGGCGGCTTTGCAAATCCCGCCGCGGGGTGCTAGTATGAGGACACCTTGCCGGCGCGCGCCGCCGGCTCCTTGCAACTTCAGACGGAGGTCGGGCTATGGAAGTTTCTGTCCGCGACAACAATGTTGAACAGGCGATTCGGGTATTGAAGAAGAAAATGCAGCGCAGCGGTCTGTTCCGCGAGATGAAATTGCGCCGCCATTTTGAGAAGCCGTCCGAGCGCCGCAAGCGCGAGCGCGAGGAGGCCGTGCGCCGCCACCACCGCCTGCGCCGCAAACGCATGCAGCGCGAACTCTAGGAGAACCGCAGTGACCGAGATGAACACGGAGGACATGTCCGACTCCGGCGAAGAGACCGCGCCGGCGCCGAAGCGCCGCGGCCGCGTTCCGAAGCCCAAGGAGGTTGAAAAAGAACTGCCGCTGATGCCGCGCGCGACCGCGGTGTGGCTCGTGGAGAACAGTTCGCTGACTTTCGAGCAGATAGCCGAGTTCTGCGGACTGCATCCGCTGGAAGTTCAGGGCATCGCCGACGGCGAGGTCGCGGCGGGGGTGCGCGGCTATGATCCTGTGGCGAATCACCAGTTGACGCGCGAGGAACTTGATCGCGGACAGAACGACGCGGACTATCATCTGCGGCTGGAGCGGCGCGAGGTGTCGCGTCCGAAGCGGCGTTCGGGCGGCCCGCGCTATACGCCGGTGGCGAAGCGTCAGGAGAAGCCCGACGCGATCGCGTGGCTTTTGCGGAATCATTCCGAACTCGGCGACAGTCAGATTGTGCGTCTGATAGGGACGACGAAGAACACGATTCGCGCGATACGGGATCGGTCGCACTGGAACAGCGCGAATTTGCGTCCGCGCGATCCTGTTCTGCTCGGCTTATGCACGCAGATGGACTTGAACGCCGAGGTCGCGCGGGCGCAGCGCAATCTGGAGCGGCGCGCGAAGAAGGAGGGTCTTGAGATTAATCGTGAGAACGAGGGTCTTGAGTCCGAGGGAACGGCGGAGGTGTCGGAGGTCGCGGCGTTTTCGGATGTATTCGGCTCTGATTCGGGTGATGATTTGCCGCCTCCGCCGCCTCCTCCGTCTCCGCGGTCTGTTTCGCCTGCCGTGCCTTCTGCTGACGCTGTTTTTGGTTCTGCCGGCGGCAAGGATTCCGGCGACAGCGACGGTGACGGCGACGACGACAAGCCTTCCGGGGCTTCTGTGGCGGATTTGAAGACGGAGGATGAGAGCGGCGATGCTTCTCCGTTTGCGGGTCTGGCTGGTTTGAAGGAGGAGTTGCTGCGCCGCGAGCGGGACGACGACGGCGATTCAAATTAGGAGACAGACGAAGACCGGCCCCTGGCATTAGTGGGAGTTTGACTAAGACATTCACGGTGTCGGCTCAAGCGAGCGGCGCCCGCTGATGCCCGCAGGCGCTGCCTGCAAAAAAATTAAATTAAAGATTAATTGGACTATTTAAGGGGTCAATTAAATCGGCGTTCAGCCTCTGGCATTAGTGGGCGTTTGACTAAGACATTCACGATGTCGGCTCAAGCGAGCGATGCCGGCAGATGGGTGCGGGCTAGCCCGCAAAAAATAAATAATAATTTATTGACTATTTA
>JALCBB010000036.1 GCA_028066985.1 Alphaproteobacteria bacterium | reverse complement strand
AGTCAAACGCCCACTAATGCCAAATGCTGAACGCCGATTTAATTGACACCATTAATTGTCTATTTAATTTTAATTTTTTTTGCGGGCTAGCCCGCACCCATTAGTTGGCATAGTTCGCTTGAGCCAGCATCGTGAATGTCTTAGTCAAAGTCTTACTAATGCCAAATGTGGCACTTCGTTTGTCTCTTTAATTAAGGGTTTTGGTTGTCGTCTTGCCCTCGGCGACATCAACTAACGCCTCAAGAAACCGACGCGCGCCCGCCAACTGCGCCTCGCCAGTCGTCCATGACGCCCGGTGTTCCAACACCCCCGACGGATGCAGCCGCAACCCAGATCCCTCCCCTACCCCCGACAACCACTCCAATAAACCCGCAGGATTCGGAAAACCCGCAAACTCCGCCCGAACCCCCAACGGCGTCACATCCAAAACACTCACCTGAACCCGCCGCGCCAGAACCCGCAGATACACCGTGTCAATCAAATTGCGAACCTCCACAGGAACCGCGCCAAAACGATTCTCCAACTCCGACAAAAACGCCGCGCGCTCCTCCTCGCTCTCCAAACGCGCCATCCGCCGGTAAAGTCTCAACCGCAACGGCAGCGCCGACACATAACCCTCCGGAATCAACACCGCGACATTGATCCGTATCTTCGGCTCCACCTCCTTCACCTCCTCCGACAACTCGCCGCCCGCCGCCGTCGCCCGCGCCGAACGCAACGCCGACTCCAGCATCTCCTGATACAACTCCGCGCCCACCTCGCGCATATGACCGGACTGCTCCTCGCCCAGCAAATTTCCGCCGCCGCGCAACTCCAAATCCGCCGCCGCAAGCGAAAAGCCGACGCCTAACCCGTCCAGACGGCGCAACACCGTAAAACGCCGCGACGCCCGCGCCGTCAACGGACGCCGCGAAGGATGCATGAAATAACACCAGCCCAATTCACTGCCGCGGCCGATCCGTCCGCGCAACTGATACAACTGCGCCAGTCCGAACCTGTCGGCGTCGCACACGACCAGCGTGTTCGCGCGCGGAATGTCCAGCCCCGATTCAATGATGTCCGTGGAAATCAAAACATCGCGCTCGCCCGCCAGAAACGCGCCCATCACCCCCTCTATCTCCTCGGCGCGGCACCGTCCATGCAGCGAACAAAAATGCAGTTCCGGAACCAGACGCGGCAACTCCACCACAAGCCGCTCAAGGTCGGCTATCCGCGACACCACCACGAAACTCTGTCCGCCGCGCGCCTTCTCGCGCAACAACGCCTCGCGCACCACAACAGAATCCCACGGAGATATGAAACTTCGCACCGTCACCCTGTCCGGCGGCGGCGTGGAAATCAGACTCATGCTCGTAATCCCGCCAAGCGCCATCTGTAATGTGCGCGGTATCGGCGTCGCCGACAATGTTAAAACATGCGGCGCGGGAGTCTCGCCCTCCCCTTCCCGCCTGCCGAGACGCAGACTCTTCAGGCGCTCTTTCTGACGGACGCCGAAACGCTGCTCCTCGTCAATCACCAGCAGACCGAGGTCGGCGAAACTCACCGCGTCCGCGAGCAGCGCGTGCGTGCCGATGATGATGTCAATCTCGCCGCGTCCGAGCGCCGCCGCCAGTTCTTTGCGCCGCGCCGCCGACACCAGACGCGAAAACGCCTCCACCCGTATCGGCAAATCCGCGAAGCGAGACTTGAAAGTGCGGAAATGCTGGTCCGCCAGCAATGTCGTCGGCGCGACGATCGCCACCTGCTGTCCGTTGCACGACACAATGCACGCCGCCCGCAGCGCGACCTCGGTCTTGCCGAAACCCGCGTCGCCGCAGACGAGGTGTTCCATGATGCGTCCGCCGGCGAGTTCGGCTTCAACGGCGCGTATCGCGTTCAACTGGTCGGGCGTCTCGGCGTACGGAAAGCCGCGGCAGAACGACTGATACAACGCCTCCGGCGCGACCAATGGACGACCCCGCGACTGCGCGCGCTCCGCCGCGACCGCGATTAAACGCCGCGCCATGTCTTTCAGTCGCTCCTTGACCCGCGCGCGGCGCGCCTGCCAGTTGCTTTGACTCAGCCTGTCTAACTCAACGGAATGTTCGCCGTCCGAGTGGCGCGACAGGACATTCATTGACTCCACCGGCACCAGCACGCTGTCGCCGTCGCGATACTGAACGCGCAGACAGTCATGCGGCTCGCCGCCCGCCTTTATCTGCTCAAGGCCGATGAAGCGTCCGATGCCGTAGGCGGAATGAACAACAATGTCGCCCTGCGAGAGCGAGTGAAGTCCCGCGATCGCCTCGCCGAGGTCGGGGTGACTCGTCCGCGCCGGTGTCTGTGTCGGGGCGCGCGCGCCGAGAAGGTCATGCTCGCCGAGAACGGCGGTGTCGCTGTCAATAAATCCGTGGGCGAGCGGAAGCAGCGCGACGCCGATTTCGTCCGCGGCGAGCGCGTGAAGTTGCGGCAGCGTGGCGATGTCGCGCGCGGCGCCGTCAATGTTGCGCTCAAGCAGGTCTTTCAGGTGCGTCTGCGACGACTCGCTCGTCGCGCAGATCAAAACGCGTCTGTTTTGCGCGCGCATCTCGCGCAAAAATTCTTCCAGCCGCGCGAAAAGTTTTCCCTGAACCCGCGCTTGCGCGAAGTCGGGCGCGGCGGCGACGGCGGCGGTGTCGCTGTCGTCTTCGTTTTTGTCATCGCTGACAGGGAGGGCGCGTCCTTTTTGCCGGACGGCGGCGGTGAGTTCGTCCCACTTCGGGTAGAGAGTTTCCGCCGGCAACGGACGCCAGATGAAATCGTTTTCGTCGTCCGTGATGAGGCTCGCCTCGCGCGCCTCAAAGCCGCGGGCGACTTCCTCTTCGCGCAGGTTCGCCATCGCCGCGCAGTCCGGCTCAATCACGAAGTCGGCGTCGGGAAGGTAGTCGCTCAGCAGAGACAGCGACTCGTGAAACAGCGGAAGGTAGTGTATCCAGCCGGGGTCGCTGTGTCCCTCGCTCGCCAGGTTGTAGATCGCGTCGCGAGTCGCGACCGCGCCGAATGTTTTTCGCCACGCGAGACGAAAGCGCGCGACGGAGTCCTTGTCGCAGACGAATTCCGACGCCGGCAGCAGGGTCAGGGTTTCGTGTTCGCCGGTCGCGTCGGTGCGCTGTGTCAGGGGATCAAAGGGACGCATCCGTTCCAAGGTGTCGCCGAAGAAGTCCAGGCGTAAGGGACGCGGCAGTGACGGCGAGAAGACATCCAGGAGTCCGCCGCGCATTGCGTATTCGCCTGATTGTGTGACCATGTCGCCGCGCTGGTATCCGTTTGCGTTTAAGAGTTGGAGCAGCGTGTCGGGCGCGATGTTGTCGCCGCGGCGGATTGTGCGGCTGCGTTCTGTGAGCCATGACGGTGACGGCAGTCGTTGGAGGACTGCCGCGACGGTTGTCACTATGAGTTGCGGTGAATTTTCTGACTGCGCGAGTCGGGCGAGGCAGTCCAGGCGGAGCGCGAGGACTTCTGATGAGGGTGCCATTCGGTCGTAGGGGCGGCAATCCCAGGCGGGGAATTTTGCGAGGCGGAGGCTGGGGTTGCAGAATGAGAGGATGGTTGCGGCGCGTTCCAGGCTGATGCGATCGCTGACAATTAGTACAGTGCGCCCGTCATCATTCGCTTTAATAGACTCCGCCAGCGCCCGGAGCCTGTAAGGCGCGGGACCTTGTAAAAAGTTTAATGATTCCTTACTCATTTCTTTAGATTGCCATTAATTGTCTATTAATAATTAAAAAGCAATTGATTTAATTGACCCCTTAAACAGCCTCTGGCATTAGTGAGACTTAAATTTAGACTCTTAATGTAGCCGCTCAAGCGAACAGCACCCGCTTAAGCCCGCAGGCGCCGCCTGCAAAAAAAATTAAATTAAAAAGAAAATAATTTATTTAATGAGACCATTAATTGTCTATCATTAATTAATGAAAAAACTATTTATTTAATTGACACCATTAATAGTCAAAATTAATTTTTAATTTTTTTTGCGGGCTAGCCCGCACCCATTAGTTGGCATCGTTCGCTTGAGCCGACATCGTGACTGTCTAAGTCTAACTCCCACTAATGCCAAAGGCCGACCTTCGTTGTCTCTTTAATTAGTCAATAACTAATGCCGAAGATCGCACTTCGTTTGTCCTTAATAATCATTTTTTGTCATTTTTTGACTCGTGCGCAACCGCTGTCACATAAGCCCCCGAATCAAACGAAGACCCCCACTCCCCCACACGCTCAAGCAAAGCATACGCCGACGCACTCAACCGCAAACGCAAACGCTCCGCCACCTCCCCATCTCCACAGAAAAACGCCCACAAATCACCATCGTCCAAATCCAAAATCACACCCAAATCACACAACTCACCCTCCCCCAACTCCGGCAAAGTCTCGCGCGCCCACCCCCCCAGCAACAAGTCCAACTCCCGCCCGCCGCGCCGCTCGCAGCGATACAAATACCTCCGCAACTCCGCGCGCATCTCCATCACACCACAATAACACGGAAAAAATATCGCGTCCCTGCTAACATCAATAAAATGAACGACCACCCCATCCTCAAACCCCTGGAAAACCTGCGCGGCATCGGACCACAACGCGCGCAACTGCTCGCCTCGCTCGTCGGCGGCAACCGCTGCATTGACCTCTGCTTTCTGCTGCCCAACGGCTTCATAGACCGCTCATACTCCGCGCCGCTCGCAACCGCCGAACTAGACCGCATCGGCACCTTCATCATTGAAGTCAGTCGCGTCACCATGCTGCGGCGGCCGCTCGCCATCATCCACTGCCACGACGACCACGGAACGCCGCTGCAAATCATCTACTTCCGCGGCACCAGAAGTTGGATACAACAACGATACCGCGCCGGCGAACGACTCGCCGTCAGCGGCAAACTGCAGCGACAGCGGCAAACACTCAGCATGATCCACCCCGACAGAATTGAACCCGCCGCCGCCGTCGCCGCGCTCCAGGGACACGAAGCCGTCTACCCGCTCACGCGCGGACTGTCGCAACTCCAGGTGCAGAACGCCGTGCGCGCCGCGCTCGCGCTCCTGCCCGACACTCCCGAATGGCTGGATAAACGCGGCGAATACCCGTCGTGGAAAGAAAGTCTGCTCTATCTCCACACGCCGCCGAAAGGCGAAGAGCAGACAAGTCTTCAGCCGACTTGTCCCGCGCGGCAACGCCTCGCGCTGGACGAACTCTTCGCGCACCAACTCGCGCTCGCCATCGCGCGGCGCCGTCGCTCAAATCAGGGACGCATCAACGCCGCGCGCGACAGCAAACTCCTCAAACAGGCGCGCGACGCCCTGCCCTTCCAACTCACCAAAGCGCAGGAACGCGCGCTCGCCGAAATCACCGGCGACCTCGCCTCGCGCGCGCGGATGGCAAGGTTGCTCCAGGGCGATGTCGGAAGCGGCAAGACTATCGTCGCGCTGCTCGCCGCGCTCGCCGTCGTTGACGCCGGCAAACAAGTCGCGCTGATGGCGCCGACCGAAGTGCTCGCCCGTCAGCATCACGAACGGCTGTCGCCGATGCTGCAGCGTCTCAGCGTGGATCACGAACTTGTCCTCGGCGGCGAACGAGCGGCGGAGCGCGGGCATCTGCGGCAGCGACTCGCGTCCGGCGTGAGCAAGGTCGCTATCGGAACGCACGCGCTTCTCAGCGACGGGCTGGACTTCGCCGACCTCGGACTCGCCGTCATTGACGAGCAGCACCGCTTCGGCGTCAAACAGCGCGCAACCCTCGCCGCGAAAGGCAAGCAGACCGACATTCTCGTCATGAGCGCGACGCCGATACCGCGCACCCTGCTGATGACGGAGTTCGGCGACCTTTCCGTGTCGCAGATTGATGAACTGCCGCCGGGACGCAAGCCCGTTCAGACCGTCGCGACGCCGAACAGCGAAACGGACAATCTCCTTTCGCGTCTCGGGCAGCGAATGGACGAGGGGCGCGGCGTCTTCTGGGTGTGTCCGCGTCTTGAGGAGAGCGATGACGAGGTGGCGGCGGCACGGGAACGCGCCGCGATGCTGGAAGAGCGCTTTCCCGGGCGGACAGGACTCATTTATGGGCCTATGAAACCTGTGGAAAAACAATCCGCTATATCCAACTTTGCAAGTGGCGCTAGACCGCTGCTGGTCGCGACGACAGTGGTTGAAGTCGGGGTGGATGTGCCTTCGGCGGAGATTATGGTCGTTGAACACGCCGAGCGATTCGGGCTGGCGCAACTTCATCAGTTGCGCGGACGGGTCGGGCGCGCCGACGAGCCGGGGTATTGTGTCCTGCTGTATGCGCCGCCGCTTTCGGTGATGGCGAGCGAGCGGCTGCGGACGCTGCGCGCCGAGCGCGACGGGTTTGTCATCGCCGAGCGCGACCTGGAATTGCGCGGCGCCGGCGACTTGATCGGGACGCGTCAGAGCGGACTGCCGGATTATCGGTTTGTCGGGGATGATCATTATCTTTTCGTGTCGGAGGCGCGGCGGCTGAGCAAGCAGGTTCTCGGCAAGGATCAGAAAATTCCTGCCAATCGGCTGGAGGCTTTGCGGCTTCTTCTCCGCATCTTTCAGCACGACCGCGCCCTCCAACATATTAAAGCAGGATGAATATAATTTGCCACCGTTATTGTCGTCTATTTATTAATTAACGAACAATTAATTTATTGACCCCATTAACAGTCCAACTAATTTTTTAATTTTTTTGTCGGCAGCGCCGACAGGCATAAGTTGGCATCGCTCGCTTGAGCCAACATCGTGAATGTCTTAGTCAAACGCCCACTAATGCCAAAGACCTGCCGCCGATTTAATTGACACCATTATTGTCGTCCATTAATTAATTGCTGACCTTCGTCTGTCCTTTTAAGTCCAAAAAACGCGGCAGGGTCGATGAAGCCCTTTAAACAAAACACCTCCCTCACTCCCCCACACCGTCAGCCGAAGTGCCAATAGACAAAACCAACTTAAACGCCTCCTCCAACGAAATCTCCATCACCTTCACACGCGAACGCGGCACCACCAGAAAAAATCCCGTCGTCGGATTCGGAGTCGTCGGAAAAAATATGTTCACCATCTCCTCAGCATCCGAACCCATGCTGCGACGCAACGCCTCGCTCTCGTCCGATGTCAGAAAACCAATGCCCCACACCCCAGGATGCGGATACTCAAACAAAACACTCTCACGAAACGCCAAAGCCGACCGCGAAAACGCGCTGTCCAATATCATCTTCAACGCCGAATACACCCCGCCCGCAAACGGCACCCGCGCCAGTAAACCCTCGGCACGCGGCAAAATAATGCGTCCGATCCAGCCGCGCACGAGCAAGCCAAGCGCCAATAAAAGCACGAAGGTCATCAAAATACCCACGCCAGGCAGCGCTATCCACGGATTGCTCGGTAACAACGCGCCGGGCAATAACGGGCGGAGAAGGTTGTCCAGAAAAACCGCGATCTGCCAGCACAGCCACAAAGTGAAAAAGACCGGCAAGCCAATCAGCAAACCGCCCAGAAAATGCTTGCGCGCCCACTGTCCGAAATGACGCTCGGAACGGCGCGCAGACGCGGCAGGGTCAGGACGTCCGCGGCGCTGCACAATGCCGCCGGACACAACAAACTTCAGCGCGTCCTCAAGCGACATGTCCAGACGGCGCCACTGCTGCGGCTCCGCAAACAGCAGAAAGCCGGTCGTCGGATTCGGCACCGCGGGCAGAAAGAGGGTCGTGATGTCCTGCCCGAGGAGGCGGCGCACCTCGGGATGCGGGCGCGCCGACACAAACGCAATGCTCCACGCCGACTCATGCGGATAGCGCAACAACGCCGCCTCCCGAAACGCCTTGCTATGCTCGGACAAAATCGTGCGCGCCACCTGCTTGGATGTCTTGTAAAGGTTGCGCACGACCGGAAGCCTGTCCAGAAATAATTTTTCGGCGGTGGTGAGGAAGAAACGGCCGAGAACGCCCGCCGAAATGGCTCCAAGGAGCGTGATGAGGGCGAGCGTCAGGGCGAGACCAAGGCCGGGAAAGACAAACGGCAGCGCGCGCGGGTCCGCCAAGGTCGGAAAGAGCAGCGCAAGCGCCGCGTTGTCGGCAAGGCGGAAGAGAAGGACGACTATCCAGAGGGTGAGACCGATGGGGAGCGCGAAGAGCGCGCCCGTAATCAGCAGGTCGCGGATAAAAGCGGCGAAAGGCTGGCGGGGTTTCTTGTCGCTCATGGGGTTATTGATAGCACGATTCCGCTCCCGAGTTTCGCCCCGCCGCCCTTTGTCATCGTTCTGTGTCATCATTCCCCCGCCGGCACCCCCACCCCCCTTTGTCGTCGTCCTCCAGTCATCGTCCAACTATAAGAACGCCGCGGCCCGCCGGGCAGGCGCGGCTGTACCGCGTCTGCCCGGCTGTTTATGTCGCAACACGCGCCCTACGACAAAAGGCTTTCGTCGTAGAATTGGCTTGTTTTGATTTCGTCCCCCCAGACCTCAATGAAGTCTTTGAGCTCCATTCGGTCAATGTCATAGTTTTCATGGAGCCTGGGAACGATGTTTTCCACAAACCTGCGAAGCCCACCCTTCCCCCTGTCACCGCTTGTGTCTCCCCGTCTGGGGTAGTCGGCGAAGCCTCTTTTCAGGCCGCCTTTTCCGTCTCCATAAAGCGCAACGATGACCTGTTGCGTCTTTATGCTTCTCCTGATTCTCGGATTGCCATAGCAATGGTCATGAAAGTACCCCATGACATCCGGACTCACACTCAGTGCCAGTTTTTTGAACTCCTCGTCATGGTCACCGGTGAACACATCCACAGCGCTCCTTATCAGGTGCCTGTGAGACAACCCGACTCTCCCGAAGCTTTCGCTTGGAACATACCTGGAAACTTCACCCAGAGGCTTGCCGACCGGAGAGAGTATATCCATCATCGCGTAGGTCAGCCATGCCCACAAACCATACTCCCCCTTCAGATTTTGGCTTGCGCCATCGGGCAGTATAGAGGCTATGTACTGCCCCAATTCGTAGCGAGTCGAAAAGTTGCGACTCACATCAACAGAGGCTTCGAAAGAAACAGATTCCGTGAGGTCACCGTTCTCCAGCACACTGCTGTCGAAAGGTTCTCTCGCGTCTCCCCGCTCCGACAGAATTTGCATGAAGTGCTCCATGCCCCTTCCGTTGAACTTTCTGATCCGCAATTCAGTCATTTCACCGGTCTCCAAAACCACGTTGCGCGATGTAGCCATCGACAAACTTGAATTTTGCGGAATACTGCCCTGAGACACCTCTGGCCCACTCCGCAATTTTTTCCCGGTCCTCAACCGACTCGCTCGACAACTCTTCATCGAGAGAGCCAAACCCGTTCCGTCTCAGCCAGTCCTTCCAGACTTTGACCCACTCCTCCTCCTCGTCCTTGTTGTCGTAAAGCGAAATTAACACCTGACGGACAATTTCAGGAAAAATATACGCCTGCAGACACCCGTCACTCTGCAAGTCCTGCAAAATATTCAGGGACGGATTGTTGTTAATAAACAGAGTCGGCCCGCCGTGGTCATCTAAGTCCAATTTCCACAGCAAACTGCCCAGAGAGGCGGGTTCTACAGGCAGAATTCCTTCGGGCTTTTCGCCCGTGTCAGCCTGGATTTTAATCCAGGAAGTTTTCGCCACAATCACCGCCGAGTCCGGCGGCGTAATGTAGATTCTGCATTTTGGAACGCGAAAATCATGGATCAGGGCTGTCAGGGTTTTGATGTCGCCCACCGTGCCCAAACCGAAAACCTCCTCCATGTCCCTGCTTATGACATGAAACTTGACGATGTGATCATCGCCAACTTTGAGATTGGACTGAAGGACATCCGCCTGTACGCTGGGCGTAACCGCAGCCAGCGTTCCGTCATCCGCTTTTGACGCCTGAATGCTCACCCAGCCGAGAGGAATTTTGGACTGACCCATGGGGTTGCCCGTCAGCGATTGTATTTTTCTGGCCATGAGGATTACTCGTCCACTCTCACGGCCATGCGTATATTTTCCGATACGCCGCCAAGGATTAAGGAGAAGTCATCCTCGCTCGTAATCTCAACCTCCAGCTCGTTGTTCTTCTGACCGTGAACGATCGCACCGGTGGCGGTCACGGGATGCTTCGCATGATCGCTGAGATTGAAGTCCAGGTGACTCCACTTCTTTATCGGATTTCCCCCTCCGATGCCCGTCTCGTAGCCGAATCTCAGATAGATTCTCTTCGGGAGCTCGCCGGCGAAATTCGAGCTCTTACGCAATCTGAATTTTCCGCCTCTCTGGCTGCCGAAAAACATCGGCGGCGGCAGATCGGGCGGCGGAGCCGGCGGCTTGTTTTTTTCTTTCGCAGGAGAAGGATCCTGAGAAGGAATAAACAACAACGACGCGAGAGCGTCTTTGTCGCGGCTCGAGATATGCCCCAGCAGTCTGGCTAATTGAGGCAGAGCAAACCTGACAGCCCGAATGGTTTTCAGTGAGTCGTGGTAGGTGTCCGACACATATTTCGCATTAAATTTCAGGTGAGCGGCGTTCTCGCTCTGCGCCAGGAAGGTCGCAATAGCCTCGTCCTTGGCCAAAGTCAGCCCCAGAAATTTCCCCGGGGTGTGCCTCAGGTGCTTCTCGTCCGCTATCAGCAGCGACGATCTGATGATCTGCTCGTCCGTAGCCTCAAGATCAGGAGGACGCTGCAGAAAGACATCTATGAAAGTGTCTCTGGAAGGCAGGTTTATCGGACGAACCACCATAGGAAGACGCACCCCCACGGTTTCGCCCCTCTCCAGCCGGCTCCTCATTTTCCCCAAGTCATCCTCCGAGAACATGTCATCGGCAATTGGCGCATCGGCAGAAATTGCGCGGTTGGCCTCAAATTGAGGAGAGGTCAAAGCCTCCTCTAGAAAAAGAAGCTTCTGCTCCGCAGGCTCAGTGAGGCCATGCTTCTTCATCAAATCACGAATTGTTGATCCATTCAGCGTTTCGCCGTTGATCTCAAGAGTGAGATCATCAGAGATAATCGCAAAGTAATACTCCTCCACAATCACGCGGATTATATCCGCGTTCTGAAACTTGGCGAGGTCCACGAACGGAAAAACCCAGGTTGAGCCGTATTCTGAACGGCTGTCAATCGCGAGGTTTCGCTCAAACTGGCTTATGGACGCCTCATCGCTGACAGGAAGAACCTCCTTGTCGTACGAGTCCGTTTCCTTGACGCCAAAAAATCCATAGTGATCGTAGCGGGAGTCGCCAAGACGGAAAGTTTCCGTGAAGCGGAATTGTCCGAACAGGAGTTTCCTGTTGTCGTCATGGCGTTTTGTGATCGCAAAAAGAGACTTATACGCCGAGATGGAATGATAGGTGGCCTTGCCCTGGCCTCTCCGACCTCCGGCGCTCCCCTTCTTTGTGGACCTTCCCTCGCCGAACCAGAAGCTGATCCAGTCTCCGTCATCCGGGTTTTCTTCGGCGCTCATGAGATCGGTATTCCCGCACAGCCCCCGCGTGTTGATTTCGGAAATAATCAACAGTCCGGCGCTGTTCAATTTCGATTGGGGCGAATAGCCGAGTTTGTCGCACGCTCCGCTTAAATCGCTGAACACGTCCTTCAGGTAACGGAGACCCGTTGATTTGCCGATCGGGGCGGTCGTGATCTTCAGTGACATCCCCTTGTTTTCATCGACCCTGTTCAGGTCAAGAAAATTCTGGATGAACTCGCGCCAGAAAATCTCGATGGAGTTTCTGCTTTCCTGCTTGAAGTTCTCACCGGTCACATCGCGGCGACTTTTGTCGTTCCCGCCCATCTTTTTTAAGTAGAACTTCACGCGCCTTCTCCTTGTTAGCCTAAGCACACACTGGCATACATTTTTAGTGGTGTTTTTCCAGAAGGTCAAGTGGCTTTCCAGCCTAGAATTAGGGGGCTGACGGGCTAGATATGGGGATAAGTGATGCCGCGACCACTAGCGGTTTTGGCGGGGGGGGGAAGGCAACTCGCTAAAATAAACGCAGACAAGGCGGCGGCGTCATCCGTCATACGCAAAAAAAATCGGCGCCTTTAATCCAGCCCTTGACGAAAAACAGCGCCTTCACCGTCTCCCGTCGTCGTTACTCCGTCGTCTAGTTTATTTTTTATTGAGATTGAAAAAGTCAAACCCGTTGATCGTCCGGTAGCCCGTGATCTCCCGGGCAACAGCAGTGAGAGAGCCGTAGCGCCGCCCTTTATACGCAAAACCGCCGTCAAGCACCCTGACCCCATAAGTGCGGCCGCGATACTCACGAAGGATTGTCGTCCCGACCGGAGGAAGTCGCGGGTCCATACCAGGCGAGGCGCGCCCGGTCGCTCCTCTGACCCGCCCGCCGGCACCACTAAGAGCCGGCACAACCGTTCGTCCGGAGTTAATCCGATAAGACTCCTGAATAAGCGGCTTGGCGTTCTCCAAGTCCTCATCAGAATTGATTGAGATTTCCAGGTCACCTACGCCCCAGTGACCCTTGCCTCGCACATTGCGAGTGAACCCGGGCGTCAGCGTAAATTGCCTCGGATCCAAGTTGACATAAAGCGTCATCTTGTTTTTATAACGCAAAACCGAAGCAACAACGGCGGCGCGTTGTCCGCCGATACACCTGAAGTTAATGTAGTTCTTGAGCGGCTCCTCCCGCACATCATCACCCAGACTCGCCACAAAATCAGCCAGAGCCTTGTAGCGTCGCTCCTGCTCGCCCCCGCGGGGCGAGGAACGCCCGGCTGCCTTTCTCGCCCTGCCCTTCCCGGAAGTCTTTTTTGAGTTCGGGAGTCTTTTGGCGGTCTCCTCCGGCAACTCCAGTGCCAGCAACTTCACCACTTGAGAGAACTCACGATAGCGGACGAGCTCAATGTTATGTGTCTCGGCAGCCCCTCGCGCATGCTTGGAGAATTCAGCCGCAACACAAATCACCCTGATGGCAGCATTCCGCTTAACCGATTTCGCCCTCTTCAAGTCAAATTTCTCCGTCACGAGAAACTTAAACTTGTCAAAGTTTTTGTTGAGCTGATTGAGGTAAGACGACGCCTGAGTGATTGCCCCCTCATCCATCTGGCGCTTGTATTCAATGATGACGGGACGGTTGTCCTCGTCAAGGCCTATTGTGTCAATACGGCACCCCTCCGAGATGGAATACTCCCTCTCCAGGAAGTCAATCCCGAGCAGTTCTTTCAGATTCTTTTCAAACAGAACCTGCAAGCGCTTTTCACTGGACATGGCGCCACCGTCCGCTTCGGTCATCGTCCCTTCTTCGGGGGGCAAAGTGAAAAGTCTGGTCTGGCTCATGATGGGTCGCCTTCCTGCGTCTCCGAATGGACAAATCCGCTCCGTTCCCAATTTACCACAATGCCCGGCAATTGCAAAAATGGCGCAATTGAGCGGAGGCCGCAGGTCCAGCCGGACGAGGCTTCGGTCGTCTGGCTAGCGTGTCCTAGTCAGTCCGTGCTTGCGTCGCAGTCGGGACATCTGGGTTTGCACCGTAGGAAGATGAAACTGGACTCCTTCCCGTGTCAGGCGCTCCAGCATTTCCTTGTTGTCCGTGATCCCCCTTCCTTCGTCAAAGAGGGTGCGGATTTTCTCGGTAATGCCATGGGAAGCATTTGCTCGCCCCGCCTCGGAGTGTCCGGCGATGCTCCTTTCGTAAGATTCACGAATGCAGGGCTTGATGCGATTCACATCTTCCCCGTCTCCGATCTTGACTCGGACGCCCCTTTTTGTCTCTTTCGCAATGTCCCGGATGGAGATTACATCCATCAACTTCAGACCGCGAAGGTCTAAAATTATGGTTCCCAGCGAAGGGCGCAGCTGGACCTTGGCGAAAATCTTGGTGGATTTGAAACCGATGTAGTTCTCCACCTGCTCTTCACGCACGTCCTCGCCGAGGGAGTTGATGAGGTCCCTTAATGCGTCAAGGCGCCCTCTCAGCTCAGGGGTTGCTTTGGCAATGGCACCGTACTTCCCTCCCGGCGCTCCCTCTTTGCGAAGGCTAAGATTGCCTTCAACACTTCTCTTACCCTCACCTCCGCCTCTTGCCTTGCTGGTGGTCGGCGTAAGAAATTCCAGCATCAGAGAATCATTCGTAAAGTAACGGTAACGAATGAGTTCGATGCTTATATTGATGCGCTTGATGGCTTTTTCGTCAAATTTCGTGAAAGCAGACGCAACACACAACAGACGCGGTGCGGAAAAATTAATTTTATCGGCAACGCCTTTGCCGAAGCGATCCATCACAAGCCACTTGAAGTCGGCTTGATTGTCCATCAGCCAGTCAAGGTAGGATATCCCCTGATTGATGATGTTCTCGTCTTTACGACGTTTGTACTCAATAATGACCGGACTGTTGTCATCGTCCAAGCCCAAAGTGTCGGGGCGGCGACTGCTTGAGGTGTCATACTCGCTGGCCAAAAAGCGAATGCCAAGCAGCTCATAGAGATTTTGCTCGAAAATATTCTGAAGCGCACGCTCAAGCGCCACCGTCTCTCCGGTGATTTCAGACGCTTTTCCGTCACTAAGACGAAAGAGTTTGATGTCGCTCATGACAAGTCGTTTCCCTGTGCTTCACAAATGGCAGTTCGTCCCGTCTCCAATCTAGCATAGTATCAGATAATTACAACAATGGCGCGGATCAAGGGCGGGTGTGTGTAATGCCGCGACCCCCAGCGATTTTGCGGCGGCGAGTATAACGGCGGGAATGGACCTCCCAGTGTCGGCGGCGAAGACTCCCCCTTATTAATCGGTCATAGTCAATGGCGCGGAACTCCCCCGTGCGGACCGCGCACTCCCATATAACACCCGTCGACCACCCGCACTCCGCCAAATAACGCAGGTTGCGCCTGTCACGGCGCCGGTTCGTCCTGAACTTCTCGCGCCAGTAATCCTCGTTGGACTTCGGAGTCGTCGTCATGCGACAGCCGTCGTGTCGGTGCCAGAAACATCCATGCACGAAAATACAATAGTCCCACGCCGGCAAAACAATGTCAGGCTTCACAAAGTCAACCCGCGTTCCGAGACGATACCGAAAACCCAAAGAAAACAAATGACGCCGAACCAAAACCTCAGGAACCGTGTCGCGCGACCTCACTTGCGCCATGTTCCAACTCCGATGAGATCGCGTCAATGTGTCCATCACAAACTCCAATTAAAA
>JALCBB010000198.1 GCA_028066985.1 Alphaproteobacteria bacterium | reverse complement strand
AGCGCCTGCGGGCATTAGTTGGCATCGCTCGCTTGAGCCAACATCGTGAATGTCTGAATTTAACTCCCACTAATGCCAGGGGCGGGGCTTCGTTTGTTTCTTAATTTAAGCGGTCGGCGGCCTCGTCAAGCGCGGCACCGCTCAGGCGACGGTGATCCTCCTCGCTCAAACCACGCCGCAACGCCTCCTCCGCGCCCGATACCGCCAGTTCCGCTATCCGCCGCCGCAACTCCTCGCGCAACTCCCCCTCCGCCTGCGCCAGTCGCTCCGACGCCGCGCGCCGTCGCCGCTCCAGATCCGCCCGCAACGCCTCCGCCGACTGCTCGCGTAACCGCTCAACCGTCCGCTCCGCCGCCGCCAGAATCGCCGCGCCCTCCTCCTCCGCGCTCTTCACTCGCAAACGCGCCCGCTTCAAATCCTCCTCCGCCTCCTCGCGCATCGCCCGCGCCTCGTCCAATGCCGAACGAATCGAATCCGCGCGCGCGTCCAGACGCGCCAGCACCGGACCCAGTCCCTTCCAGACCCCCAGCCCCAGCACAATCACCAGCGACACCAGCAGCCACAACTCCGAACTCATCGCTCGTCCTCCCCCTCAAGCAGCCGCCGCGCCTCGTCAACACTCACCGCGCGGCCGCCGAGACGCTCCGCGATCGCCGAGACCCACGGCGCCGCGTCATCCAGCAGCCGCGCCTCGCTCGCGCGGCGCTCCTCCAGCAGACGCGCCTCGCCCGCGCGCAGTTCGGCGTCCAGTTTTTCCGTCAGCCGCGCCTGCTCCTCCGCCGACCGCGCCAGCGCCGCCTCGCGCATCTCGCGGACACGCGAAGCCGCCTCCTGGCGCGTGCGCGTCAGTTCGGCTTCCAGGGTCTCGCGCATTTCTCCGCTCTCGCGGCGCAGGTCTTCGGCGCGGGTCAGGTCGCCCTGAATGCGCGCCTCGCGCTCGGAAATCGCGTTGTGCAGACGCGGCAGAAACAGACGATTCAACAGCACATACAGCACCGCGAAAAACACCGCCAGCCAGAACACCTGACTCGCGAAGGTGTCGGTCTGCCGCAACTGCGGAAGTCCGCCCTCCTCGGCCGCCGCCGCCGCGCGCGCCAGAATCGGCGCCGCCGCAAGCGTCGCGACAGAGACAGCGACCGCCGCCGCCGTCATTTTCCGAACACGCATCCGCCGACTCATTTCGGAATCGGTCCGCTTCCGCGTCTTACCCGAACAGGATAAGAAGCGCGACCACCAGCGAGAAAATCGCGATGGCTTCCGTGACGGCGAAACCGATCCAGATGTTGGCGCCGATGGATTCCCTGGCGGCGGGATTGCGCGCGAGGGCGTTGAAGTAGTTCGCCCACACCTGTCCGACGCCGAGTCCGGCGCCGATCATGCCGAGTGTGGCGAGTCCCGCGCCGATGAGTCTGGCTGCTTCGGGTTCCATGTTGAGTCTCCTTGTGCTGTTGGGGAAGGTGCGACCGCCGCCGCGCGGGCGGTCAGTGCATGTGGATGGCGTCGTTGAGATAGACGCACGCGAGAATGGTGAAGATATACGCCTGCAGGACGGCGACCAGGAGTTCCAGCATGGTCAGTCCGACAAGCACCGCGAGCGGCAGGACACCGCCGACGCCGAGCAGAATGATGAATCCGGCGAAAACCTTGAGGAGGATGTGTCCCGCCATCATGTTGGCGAAGAGCCGCATGGACAGACTCACCGGACGCGAAAGGTACGAGATGAGTTCAATCGGCACGAGGATGACGGCGGTCCAGAGGGGCGCGCCTTCGGGGAAGAGAATCCGCAGGTAGCCGAGGCGGTGGCGCATGAAGCCGATGACCGTGACGCCGACGAAGATCAGCGCGGCGAGGGCGAAGGTGACGGCGATGTGGCTTGTGAAGGTGAAGGAGCCGGGGATGAGTCCGAGGAGGTTTCCGAAGAGGAGGAGGAGGAAGAGGGTGAAGATGAAGGGGAACCAGGCGCGTCCTTCTTCGCCGATGTTGTCGCGCACCATGTGGGCGATGGTTTCGTAGAGGATTTCGTTGCAACTTTGGAGTCTTGACGGCACCATTTTCGCTTTGAGCGAGCCGAGGGCGAAGAAGGCGGCGACGGCGCCGACGGTGATCGCCATCCAGAGCGAGGAGTTTGTGAAGGAGAGGTCGAGCGGTCCGAGGCGCACGGGCACGAGACGCGTGATTTCAAACTGGTGCAGCGGGTCGACGGGGAAGCCGCCCGGTTCTTTCGGTGTGGCCATGGTTTTTGTGTTCAGGCGTCGTGATTTTCGGGTGTCTGGAGCGAGTTTGAGAGGCGCGCGACATTGAGGATGGCGGCGCCGAATCCGAGGCAGACGAAGATGACGGTTGCCCAGGGTGTTGTGTCGAGCCAGCGGTCTATGGCGAGGCCGATGATGACGGCGACGCCGATGGCGGCGATGAATTCGGTGACGACGCGGCTGGCGATGGCGAGTCCGCTGGCGTTGGGCGCGTGAGGTTTGGGGTTATTCGGCATTGGTTTCGGGCTTTTGGGCGGGTTTCAGGATAGGGGGAATTGGTGATTTCGTCAATACGGGCGGTATTTATAGGGAGACGGCGAACAGCCCCTGGCATTAGTGGGAGTTTGACTAAGACATTCACGATGCTGGCTCAAGCGAGCGAT
>JALCBB010000197.1 GCA_028066985.1 Alphaproteobacteria bacterium | reverse complement strand
TTGCGCGGGGCAAAGTGGGCTGCGCCCAATCTGCCCCGCGCAATGCGGCGGGAGAAAGATAACCCGTAGTCGTTTTTTTTCGTGACGAGACGATCTGTGCCTTCGGATATATAAATGGGCAGGGCGCGCGATGTGTGCGCCGCAAGCGGCGCACGCTCTAATTTAACTTTAATAAAACAGTGGAGGACAAAAACGCGGCGCCATCAACTAAACCCCTGAAACAAATTTTAATTTTGCGGGCTAGCCCGCACCCATCTGCCAGCACCACCCGCTTGAGCCAACACCGTGAATGTCTTAGTCCAACGCCCACTAATGCCAAAGATCGCGCCACGGGAAGTCCAAAAAGGACAAAAACGCGGCGCCGTCAATAAAGCCCGTGAAGCAAAATCAGCGCCTCCAACGCCAACTCGCGAAACTCCAACTTGCGAAAAAACCACAGCAGTCGTAAAACAGCAGAATGACCACAACAACCAATACAAAACCTCCGGCGCAAAATACCTCGCCGCTCGCCGAACTAGACCAGCGCGCGCGCGAAGTCTTCGCCAGAATCGTCCAGGCATACACCCGCGACGGAAACCCCGTCGGCTCGCGGACACTCGCTCGCGCAATGAATATGCGCCTCTCGCCAGCCACACTCCGAAACGTCATGGCAGACCTCGAAGCCGCCGGACTCCTCAACTCGCCCCACCCATCAGCAGGACGCATCCCCTCGGAACACGGACTCCAGCTCTACGTCAACGGACTCCTCGAACGCGCCGACCTCAGTCAGGAAAAAAAAGACGAAATCCGCGAAGAAGTCGCCCGCGCAGGACACGACACCGACGCACTCGTGCAACGCGCCCTCTCAATGCTCTGCGAACTCTCCGCATGCGCCGGACTCGTCGCCGCCCCCGCGCTCGACGACGTCGTCATACGACACATGGAATTCGTCTCGCTCGGACCAGGACGCGTGCTGCTCGTGCTCGTCACCTCCTCAGGGCATGTGGAGAACCGCGTCCTCGATGTGCCGCTCGGACTGCCGTCGTTCTCGCTCGTAGAAGCCGGAAACTACATCTCGCGCAACTTCGCCGGACACTCGCTCCGCGACGCACAGAACGAAATCAACACCGCCATGCGTCGCGACCGCGCGCGACTCGACGAAATCACACGCCGTCTCGTGAAACGCGGACTCGCAAGCTGGGCCGGCGACGAAACGCGTCCGGCGCTGGTGGTCAGCGGACACGCGCACCTCCTCGCATCCATAGAAGACGGCGAAGACATTGAACGCGTGCGCCATCTCTTCTCCGCGCTTGAACGACAGGAAGCCGCGCTGAAACTCCTGCGCCTCTCCGAACGCGCCGAGGGCGTGCAGATCTTCATCGGCGCCGAAAACGAGTTGTTCAGTCTCGCCGGCTGCGCGATGATCGTCGCGCCCTACGCCGAACGCGCGGGCGGAGCGCCCGTCGGCGCGCTCGGCGTCATCGGGCCGGCGCGCCTGGACTACGCGCGGATCATTCCGATGGTGGATTACACCGCGCAGGTCGTGCGCGACCTCGCGGGACGGGAGCCGCGCGATGTCTGAAGACAAAAATAAAACAAAGGACGAGACCGACGGCGACAGCGACGGCGCCGTCAACGACAACGGCGGCGAAGGCAGCGCCGACGGCGGCGGCGGTGTCGTCGCGATTGAAGAGATGGACGCGGACGCCCTGCGTCTCGCCTACGCGGAACTGCGCGAACTCTATCTGCGCGCGCTCGCCGAGCAGCAGAACATGCGCGTGCGCCGCGACCGCGAAGCCGCGGAAGGTCTGCGTTTCGCGGTGACAGGGCTGGCGCGCGATCTCCTGGAAGTGGACGACAATCTGTCCCGCGCCCTCGCCGAGATGGCGCGCGCCGACAAGACCGGCGCCGGCGACGGTCTCCGCGAAGGACTGGAAATGGTCGCGCGCGGACTGCGCGACGCGCTGGGGCGTCATGGCGTGCGCGTGTTTCGCGCCGAGGGCGAGCGGCTGGATCCGCATGTGCATGAGGCGATGGCGGAGGTTGAGAGTCCGCTGCCGGCGGGCTATATTACGGATGTGATTCAGGAGGGCTGGATGATTCACGACAGGCTGCTGCGCGCGGCGCGGGTGATGGTGTCGCGCGGCGGCGGTGGTGACAGCGACGATGGCAAAAAAGGCGACGAGTGAGGGTTTTGCGATGGAAGTTCGGATTTATCGTTCGGGGAAGTCGGTGATGCAGTCGGGGCGCGCGGGGAGCGAGCGGGTGGTTGTGGAGTTTGCTCCCGAGGCGGGGCTGGTGAACAACGACCTGACGGGCTGGGCGACGATGCGCGACACGCGGCGGCAGATGCGTCTGACTTTTGAGAGCGAGGAGCGCGCGATCGCGTGGGCGCGCGAGCGGGGGTATGCGTACAGTGTTGGCGGGATGCGGGAGCGGGTGGTGCGGACGCGTTCGTATGACGATAATTTTTCGCATCGCCGCCGTCTGCCCTGGACACACTGACACTGACGGCGAACCGCCCCTGGCATTAGTGAGAGTTAAATTCAGACTAGCCGCGACAGCCGCTCAAGCGAACCGCACCCACTGATGCCCGCAGGCGCTGCCTGCAAAAAAATTAAATTAAAAAAGAATTAAATTAATTAAAATTACCATTCCATTATTTG
>JALCBB010000035.1 GCA_028066985.1 Alphaproteobacteria bacterium | reverse complement strand
AAAAAATTAAAAAAATAATTTGACTATTTAAGGGGTCAATTAAATAAATTCTTCTATTATTAACATAGACAAATAATGGGGTCAAAAAATAATTGTTTTTCATTCATTATTAATAGACAATTGATGGTGTCAATTAAATAAATTAATTTCTTTTTAATTTAATTTTTTTGCAGGCAGCGCCTGCGGGCATCAGTGGGCATCGCTCGCTTGAGCGACTACTTTAAGAGTCTAAAACTCTCGCCCACTAATGCCAAAGATCGCACTTCGCCTGTCCCGAAACGCGGCGCCGTCACTGTCTCCCTTGGAACAAGGGATTACTTAATTTCATCCCAGGCAGCCTGAATGTTGTCAGCAGTCGCACGCGTCCCCTGACCCTGCGTAAACGCCGTCATCTCACGCCAAAACGCCCCAGCCCCAATCGGTCCAGGCATCAAATCCGACGCGTCAAAACGAAATGTGTCCGCACCAGACAAAATCTCGCCCTGCTTCCGCAACGAATCATTCGCATACGCCCCCAAATCAACCCCCAAATGCGGCGTCAAAAATCCGGACTGCGACATCCAAATCTCATGCGCCACCGGCTCACGCAAAAAACGAAACAAACCATGCGTCGCCTCGGACTCCTTCGTTATCGCCCACAAAGTGCCGGCGCCCAAAACCGGATTGCCCAACTCGCCCATAGACGCGAACGGCGGGAAATAAAAGAAGTCCGCCTCTCCAGACGCCAACTCCTCGCCCTTGTTCGGAAAGAAAGACGGAATAAACGACGCCTGACGATGCATGAAACACTGCGGCGGCGTCGTGAACAACCCGCGCGGACTGTCACCAAAAAATGTTGACGCAACCGACGACGCCCCGCCCGCGACATACGCGTCATTCTTGGCGAACGACCCGAAGATCTCCATCGCCTTGATCACCTCGGGACTGTTAAACGCCAGATCGTTGCTCACCCACCGGTCATAGTTCTCCGGCGAGGTCGTGCGCAGCATGATGTCTTCCATCCAGTCGGTCGCGGGCCATCCGGTCGCGCCGCCGGACTCGATGCCGATGCACCACGGCACGCCGCCGTCCGCGACTATCTGATCGGAAAGCGCGACGAGTTCCTCCATCGTGTCGGGCACCTCGTAGCCGGCGTCTTCAAACGCTTCGGGCTTGTACCAGACCAGCGACTTCAGGTCCACCTTGTAGGCGAAGGCGAAGAACTGCGAGTTGCCGTTTTCGTCGGCGTAGGTGCCGAGGTCTACCCACGACTGTCCGGCGCCGTAGTTGTCGCGCATCCAGTCGGCGCTGTCGTTTTCGAGCGGAACCAGGCTGCCTTCCGCGGCGAGGTCGGCGGCGAGTCCGGGCTGCGGAAATGTCGCGATGTTCGGCGCCGAGCCGGACTTGATATCCGTCACGATCAACTGTTCAAACTCGCCCGAGCCGGCGTATTCCACGGCCGCGCCCGTTGACTTTTCAAAGCACTCAAACACGGAGTTGACGAGTTTCTCGTCCTGCCCTTCCCACGGCCCCGCGATGGTGACGGTCTGTCCTGAGAAGTCGCCGATGCCGAGGGCGCCGCGTTCGCAGCGGTCGTCGGCGCGCGCGCTGTCGGCGGCGGAGAATGCGAGCGCGGCGACAACAGCGAGCGCCGCGATTTTCGGGGTCAGGATTTTCGTCATTTTTTCCTCCGTTGTTTTCGTGGCGGATGCCGCGGGTTTGTCCGGTCATTTTAGCGGACGGCGTATTTAATGCAAGTGCTGTATTCGGGCGGTTGGCGCGGCTGCCTGTCCGCGCTATAGTCGGCGGATGCCGCCGCGACAGGACACCACGCCGCGACTGCCGCCGCGCGGCGCCTTTCCCGATGACTTTGTGTTCGGCGCGGCGACTTCCAGTTATCAGATTGAGGGCAGCGGCTTCGGCGGCTGCGGACGCTCGCACTGGGACGACTTCGCCGCCGCCGGCAACACGCGCGACGGCGCCGATGGTTCTGTCGCCTGCGCGCATATTTTGCACTGGGAGCGCGACCTTGACCTTGTAAAAAACGCCGGTTTTGACGCGTATCGTTTTTCGTTTTCGTGGCCGCGCATTCAGCCGGCGGGACGCGGCGCCCTGAACGCCGAGGGCGTTTCGTTTTATGATCGGCTGATTGACGGAATGTTGTCGCGCGGTTTGCTTCCGTTTGCGAGTTTGTACCACTGGGATTTGCCGTCTTCGCTGGCTGTGGCGGGCGGCTGGCGCGAGCGTGACACGGCGTATCGTTTCGGTGATTTCACGGACATTGTGATGCGTCATTTCGGCGATCGTCTGCATAGTGTGGCGACGATAAACGAGCCGTGGTGCGCGGCGTGGTTGAGTCATTACTGGGGAGAGCATGCGCCTGGCATGCGTGATCTTGTGGCGACGGCGCGGGCGATGCATTACATATTGCTTGCGCATGGAGTGAGTTTGTCGGTGATGCGTGATTATGGTCATGGCAATTTGGGGATTGTGTTGAACAAGGAGTATGGCGAGCCTGCTGACGGCCGCGAGGAGACATTGACGGCGACGCGTTTATTTGACGGCATTTACAACCGCTGGTTTGAGGAGGCGATTTTTCTGGGACATTATCCTGCGGATGTGCTTGCGTTATTTGGCGCGGCGATGCCTGAGGGTTATGAGTCTGACATGGCGTTGATATCTGCTCGGCTGGACTGGGCGGGTGTGAATTATTACACGCGTTCGGTGATTGAGTTGGACGCGGACGAGTCGTGCGTCGGGTTTCGTTGTATTCGCGGTGATTTAGAGAAGACGGCGATGGGGTGGGAGGTGTATCCGGAGGGTCTCGGGTTTTTTCTGCGGCGTTTATCTGGGGAGTATGCGCCTGGCTTGCCGTTGTATGTGACGGAGAACGGCATGTCGCGGGATGACACTGTGGTTGATGGCGAGGTGTGTGATGTTGAGCGGGTTGATTTTTTGGGACGGCATTTGGGGGAGGTGTTGGGTTTATTGTCTGAGGGTGTGTTGGTGCGCGGATATTTTGCGTGGAGTTTGCTGGACAATTATGAGTGGTCTTTGGGGTATTCGCAGCGTTTTGGGTTAGTGCATGTGGATTTTGCGGATCAGGCGCGTTTGCCGAAGTTGTCGTGGCATAAGTTCCGCGAGATGTTGAACTCCAATTAGGAGACAGACGAAGCACCGCCTCTGGCATTAGTGGGCGAGAATTTTAGACTCTTAAAGTGTTCGCTCAAGCGAGCAGCACCAACTGATGGGTGCGGGCTAGCCCGCAAAAAAAAATTAAAAATTAATTAGACAATTTAAGGGGTCAATTAAATAAATTGTTCTCTTATTAACTTAGACAAATAATGGTGTCAATTAAATAATAGACAATTAATGTGTTAAAAAGTGATGCGTTCTGTTACTAGTTTGACAATTAATGGGGTCAATTAAATAAATTAATTTCTTTTTAATTTAATTTTTTTGCGGGCTAGCCCGCACCCATCAGTTGGTGCGGTTCGCTTGAGCCAACATTGTTAATGTCTGAATTTAACTCCCACTAATGCCAGGGGCGGTGCTTCGGGGTTCTCTATAAGACCGCATCCTCGCCTTCCGCCTCGCGCTCGCGCTTCCGCCGCCGCAAACGCCGGATAATCATATCCCGCCGCACCAGCCCCAGCCGATCAAAAAACAGCACCCCGTCCAGATGATCCGACTCATGCTGCAGACACGCCGCGAACAATCCGCCCGCGCGCACTTCGCGCACTTCGCCCGCCTCGTCCAGATACCGCACCCGCACCTCCGCCGGACGCTCCACATCCGCCTTCAATTCCGGCACCGACAAACACCCCTCGCAATGCACCGCCCGCTCCTCCGACCGCCACACGATCTCCGGGTTCGCCATTTTCAGCACTTTGCCGGGCCCGCCGTCCTCCACATCCACGCGGGTCACGAAGACCCGCCACAAAATCCCCGCCTGCGGAGCCGCCAGCCCGATGCCGCCCTCAACGCCCATTGTCGCGACCAGCGAGTCCATCAACTCGCGCACGCTGTCATCCACCGCGGACACCGCCGCCGAATGTCGTCGCAGCAGCGGATCGGGCGCCGTCAGCAAGGGCAAAATTTTCGCGGAAGCAGTCATTCCGCGATTATACTACAAACCCGCCCCTCCGGACAACAACGAACGCGAGCGAAACGCCGCGAACAATGTCCCGTCATCCAGATAATTCGGACTCCCGCCCACGGGCAGCCCCTGCCCTAAGACTGTCACCTCGCAGACATCGCGCAGCAGGTCGGCGACATAGTGCGCGGTTGTCTGTCCTTCAACTGTTGCGCTCAGCGCGAGGATGACTTCGCGCACTTCCGCGCGCGCCCGCCGCCGCAGTCCATCCACGGAGAGCGAGCCGGGGTCGCGTCCGTCCAGTGCCGAGAGGGTGCCGCCGAGGACATGATAGCGCCCGTGAAAGACGCCGCTTCGTTCCAGCGCCCACAGGTCGTCCACGCCCTCAACGACGCAAAGCAGTCCGGTGTCGCGCTCGTTGTCCAGGCAGATGCCGCAGGGGTCGCGCACATCCAGGTTGCCGCACTCGCCGCATAAACGAACCGACTCCGATGCTTCTGACAGCGCGCGCACGAGCGGTTCAAGCCCGCCTTCGCGGTCGGTCAGCAGTCGGAGAGCGAGCCGTGTCGCCGACCGCCGTCCGAGTCCGGGCAGTCGCGACAGCATTCGTATCAGGTTGCCGATAGCGTCGTCCTCGGAGAAAAAATTAGACCCTCGCCGCGCGGCGGGATTTTTATCGCTGCCGTTCGCGGCGCCGTTATCGGTCATCGTTGCGCGCCTTTCGCTTTGACGCGCCGCTCGGAGTTGTCGTCCGCCGCCGTCTTGTCGCGCTCCACGGAGACGATCCGCGATCCTGGAAACGCTGACATCACTTCTCCGACGACAGGCCAGCGCATTGCCGCCGCCTTCAGTTGTGAATCTGCCGCCGCGCGTTTTTCGCGCAGTGTCGGCGCGTTGCCGTCCGAGATTTCCACGCGCCAGATTTTGTCGCGTGTTTGCGGCAGTATTTTCATGAGCAACCGCTCCAGTTCCTTCGCGTCCTTCGCTGTCGGACGCGCCTCCAGCCGCAGGCATCCTGCGCGCAGTTCGCGCACGCCGTACTCGGCGGCGAACGACTCGGCGAGGCGCATGTGTCCTTTCGCGTGTAAGTATGCGTAGAGGTCTTCGTCTGTCTCCAGCGACACCGCGCCGCCGTCGGCTGACGAGGACAACGACACTGCCGCCGTTTTCGTCGCCGATGACGGCGAGACCGACTCCGCGCTGACCGAAGGGGACAACGACACCGCCGCCGTTTCTGTCGTCGCCGTCGCCGTTGCTGTTGTTCCCTTCCCTGCTGTTCCTTTGACTGCGCCGCCGCCGACACCGCCGGCGCCGACGGACTCTTTAAACCGCCGCACGAGTGTTGCGGGGTCGGGCAGCCCTGAGGCGTAGACGAGGCGCAGGAGCAGCATTTCAATCGCGTCTTCGCCGTTTGGTGCGGTTCGCACTTCGTAGACGCCTTTGAGCAGGATTTGCCAGCAGCGCACCCATTCGGCCATCGCGTATGACTTCGCCAGTTTTGTGACGACTGCGGATTCGACGCCGTCCACTTCGCCGGCTTCGGTGACGAGCGCGATTGAGGCGGCGTGCGCGAGTTCCAGCAGGTCGTTGAGGAGCGACTCGGGGTTTGCGCCGTCGCGGTGCAGTGCGCGCAGGGTTTCCAGGGTTTGCGGGGCGTTCCCTGCCATCGCGTATCCGAGGAGGTCGGCGATGCGGTTGCGGTCGGCGAGTCCGAGCATTTCGTTGACGGCGTTGCGGCTGACATTTTTTGATGTCATTGCCATTGCCTGATCCAGGAGCGAGAGTCCGTCGCGCACGGAGCCTTCTGCGGCGCGGGCGAGAGCGGCGAGTGCTTCGGGTTCGGCGTTGACATTTTCGCGCGCGGCGACGTCGGCGAGGTGTTTGGCGAGTTCGGAGCGCGAGACGCGGCGCAGGTCGAAGCGCATGCATCGTGACAGCACGGTGACGGGCACTTTTCGTACTTCGGTTGTGGCGAAGAGGAAGATCACATGCGGCGGCGGCTCTTCCAGTGTTTTGAGGAGAGCGTTGAAGGCGCCGGTTGAGAGCATGTGCACTTCGTCAATGATGTAGACTTTGTAGCGTGCGGAGAGCGGGCGGTAGCGCGAGTTTTCGATGAGTTCGCGCACGTCGTCGACGCCTGTGCGAGATGCGGCGTCCATCTCTACGACATCGGGGTGTCGTTCTGCGGCGATGGCTTTGCAGGTTTCGCAGTCGTTTGTGGGACCGAATGATGGTCCGGCGTTGCCGTCTTTGCCTGTGTAGTTGACGGCGCGAGCGAGGAGTCTTGCGGTTGTGGTTTTGCCTGTGCCGCGGACGCCGGTGAAGAGCATGGCGTGAGGGAGTTGTCCGGACTCCAGGGCATTTTTGAGAGTGCGGACGAGGATATCTTGTCCGACGAGTTCGGCGAAGTTTTGGGGGCGATATTTTCTTGCGAGCACTTCGTAGTGCGCGGCGGAGGGATCTGACTGTGACGGTGACGACGGAGTCGGCGCTGATCCACTGGACTCAGTGACAGCGCCGACTTTGTTTGTTGACGAGGACGAGGACGATGACGATGACGGTGAAGGCGCGTCCGTTATTGTCTCCGTCGACTCTGACGATGACGAGGACGACGATTCAGGCGTCCCCGTTATTGTCCCCGTTGACTCTGACAAAGAAGAGGACGATGACGGTGAAGGCGTTCCCGTTATTGTCCCTGCTGAATCAGACGACGAGGAAGACGACGACAATGAAGGCGCCGTTTCTGTCTCCGTTGAATCAGATGACGAGGACGATGACGACGACGAGGGCGCGGCCGTTGTTGTCTCCGTTGACTCTGACGATTCAGGCGCCGTTTTAGCCGCCGCATCCGCCGCCTCGGAATCCAGATCAGAACCTAGCAAGTCAGTCATATTCTCTCCTTAAGGGGCGGAAAAGCGACAGCAACCCGGAATCATCTCGTTACGGCTGCTTCCTTCCGGACCTGACCGGATTGGCGAGCGTCCCGTCTGCGCCGCTCTTCCACGCAAATTATGGCGCAGGACAGCCCGCTCCGCAAGTGCCGCAAAAGGCTATACTCGCCAGATGCCCATCGAGTGCAAAATCTGCGGACTCAAATCCACCGCCGACCTCAACACCGCCGCCAAACACGGCGCGCAATGGGCAGGCTTCGTCATCTACGAGCCAAGCCCGCGACACCTGCCGCCCGCCGCCGCCGCCGACCTCATCAACGCCGCCGCCACCGCCGACATCAACAGCGTCGCCGTCCTCGTTGACCCCGACGACGCCCAGATAGACGCGCTGCTGCAAAAATGCCGCCCGTCCGCCCTGCAACTCTCAGGACGCGAAACGACAGAAAGAGTCGCCGACATTAAAAAACGCCACGCGCCGCAGATCTTCAAGACCTTCTATGTCGGCGACAAGGACGACTTCCCCTCGGCGCGCGCCTATGCCGCCGTTGCCGACCGCCTCCTGCTTGAGGCGCCGCCTCCGCCCGGCGGCTTGCCCGGCGGCAACGCCCTCCCCCTGGACTGGCGGCTTCTCCGCGACCTCGCCCTCGCCGCGCCCTGGTTCCTCGCGGGCGGCTTGAACGCCGGCAACCTTGCCGAGGCTGTCGCTGTGAGTGGCGCGAACGCCGTTGATGTATCATCAGGCGTGGAGACCGCGCGGGGCGTGAAGTCCCCTGAGCGGATTCGCGATTTTCTGCTGGCGGCGGCTGAAATTTCACAGTCCGCGCCTTGACAAAATGCCGAAATTGGCGCGATTGTGGAGTGCGTTATTTTCCACACAAAAGCGGATCACCACGATGACAAAAAAGACGACATCAATCAGACGCGCCGCCGTCGCCGCTCTGCTCGGAGCCGTCGCCGCGACAACGACAACCGCGGCGCGCGCGCATCACTTCTACGATGTCTGGCTGGAGGCTGAGGGCAGTCTGCTCTTTGCGATGCGCCGCGCGCTGTCGGAGCCGTCGCACTTCGGCGGACTCGTCGCGCTGCTCGGCGTTGTCACGGCGCTCGTTCTGTTTTTCGCGCGCCGCACGGAAGACACCCGCATTCGCCGCGGCGCGCAGGTGTTTGTCGTGGTGATAATTTTGACGGTCGCGTTTTCGGGCTTTGTCGCCTTCGCGCCTTGAGGAGAAAAAAATGAAACGACTGAAACAACTGACGACGACCTTCGCGCTTTTCGTGTTGTCCGCGGGAACTGCCAACGCGCACGAGGGACACGCGACCGCCGCCCCGCACTGGACTGACCTCTGGCTTGCGCTGACGGCTGTTTTGACCCTGCCGATTTTTCTCGCGCTCCTCTCGCGCCGGAGACGGACGCGCAAAGACGACACGACATGACGCGCGACTCCAAAATAGGCGTGATGGTCTGCGGACACGGCACGCGTGACGCGGCCGGGGTGGCGCAGTTTGCGAACATGGCGAATGGTTTGCGCGAGCGTTTTCCTGCGTGGCGACTTGAGCATGGCTATCTTGAGTTTGCGCGCCCGCTGATTTCTGACGGGCTTGACGCGTTGAAGGCGTCTGGCGTTGAGAAGATTCTGGCGGTGCCTGGCTTGCTCTTCGCGGCGGGACATGCGAAGAACGACATCCCCGCTCTTTTAAACAACTGGAGTCGCGAGCAGAACGGCGCGATTGATGTGCGATACGGCCGCGAACTTGGCTTGACGGCCGACATTCTTCAGGCGGCGCACGATCGGGTTGCGGAGTCGCTTGCTTCGCTGCCTGAGCGCGCGATGTCCGACACATTGCTGGTGACGGTGGGACGCGGCTCGTCCGACCCTGACGCGAACGGCAACATTGCGAAGGTGTCGCGTTTGCTGCAGGAGTATTTTGGTTTTGGCTGGTCTATGGCGGCGTATTCCGGCGTGACATTTCCGCTTGTGATTCCGGCGCTGGAGCATGCGACGCGCCTCGGCTTCGGACGCATTGTGGTCTTTCCGTATTTTCTTTTCACGGGGCGTTTGATTGAGCGCATTTACGCGCATACTGATGATGTTGCGTCGCGCCATCCTGGAGTTGAGTTTGTGAAGGCGTTGTATTTGGGGGATCATCCTGGGGTTGTGCGGAGTTTTGAGGCGCGGGTTCTGGAGATTTTGGACGGCCGTCCTGAGATGAACTGCCAGTTGTGCAAGTATCGGACGGCTTTGCCGAGTTTTGAGGGTGAGGTTGGCATGCCGCAGACGAGCCACCACCACCATGTCGAAGGCATCGGAACCGACAATGACGACGACGCAAAGCAGCCTTCGGCATTAGTGAGCGAGGACTCATTGACGAGTCACGATGTTGGCTCAAGCGAGCAGCACCCACTGATGCCCGCGGGCGCTGCCCGCAAAAAAATTAAAAAGGTTAAGACGGACGACAAAGGGGGTGCCGCGCCCCGTGGCGTCGTTGACAGTGACGGTGACAATCACACTCACGATCACTCTCATCACCCGCCGTATCCGCATAAGGATCATCCTTTTGGACCAAGAAGCCTTCCGTCCTGATCTGTCCCATGCCGTTAAACTACATCCGCGATCCGGAGCAGATTTTTCAGCAGTCCATCCGCGCCATTGAGGAGATTCTTCCTCTCACAAACTTTCCGCAGTCTTTGCGGCCGGTCGCGCGGCGCATTGTCCACGCCTGCGCCCTTCCCGAGATCGCTGACAACCTTAAGTGGCACGGAGACCCTGTCGCCGCCGTCCGCGACGCTCTCAAAAACGGCGCCGAATTTCTGACCGACTGCGAGATGCTGAAGCACGGCATCACGGCACTGCCGCCGCCGCGCGCGCCGCGCTGTTTTCTGAATCACCCTGACGCCGCCGCGCGCGGACGCGACCGCCGGATCACCCGTTCCGCCGCCGCCGTTGAACTTTGGCAGCCCTGTCTTGGCGGCGCGGTTGTGGCGATAAGCGGCGCGCCGACCGCGCTCTTCCGCCTCCTTGAGGGGTTGATTGACGAGAACTGGAATCGCCCCGCCGTAATTTTCGCCTTTCCTGTCGGTTTTGTGGGCGCGGCGGAATCTAAGGCGGCGCTCTCCTCGCTCGCGCCCGCCCCCTATCTCACGCTTGCGGGACGCCTTGGCGGCAGTCCGATGGCGGCGGCGGCGGTGAACGCGGCGATTAAGGCGAGTCTTGGCGATGCCTGACCCGTGGCTGATAGTGGCTGGCGTCGGCGAGGACGCGCCGCTTTCGCGCGAGGCGGAGGCGTACATTAAGAAGGCGCCGCGCGTTGTGGGCGGCCGCCGTCTGCTGGACAAACTCGCCCCGTCCGCGGCCGAGCGACACATCTGGCCCTCGCCGCTTGCCGACATTCTGCCGCGACTTCATTCCTGGCGCGGCGACCTGACGCTTATTCTTGCGACGGGCGACCCGTTATTGTTCGGCGTCGGCAATTTTTTGCTGCGACATTTCGCGGTTGATGAGATGAAGATTTTGCCGGCGGTTTCGTCTTTTGCTTTGGCGCGCGCGCGGCTTGGATGGGGCGCGGCGTCCGCGCGCACTTTGCACGGACGCCCGCCGGACTCGTTGCGTTCCTGGCTTGGCGCTGATCTGCGTCTTTTGGTTCTCCCGCATGACGGCGACACGCCGCGTGTTGCGGCGCGCATTTTGCGCGAAGAGGGTTACGGACGCAGCGACATTCACATTCTTGAGCATATGGGCGGCGACGGCGAGCGTATTCGTTCGCTGACTGCCGATGAGTTGCTTGAGAAAGACATTGACGACATTGCGCCGTTTCACCTGTTGGGCATTCATTGTGTCGCGGACGCGGCGGCGACTTTGCGCTCGCCGATGACTTTGATTGACGACTCGCGCTTCCGTCATGACGGACAAATCACGAAGTCCGAGATGCGGGCTTTGGCGTTGGCGCGGCTTGAGCCGTATGGCGAGGGTTTGTTGTGGGATTTGGGCGCGGGCGCGGGTTCGGTGAGTGTGGGCTGGCTGCGAATGGCGCCGTTGACGCGCGCGCTGGCGATTGAGCGTGATGGCGCGCGTGTGGAGATGGTGCGTGAGAACGCGGTTCGTTTCGGGGTGCCGCGTCTTGAGGTTTGCGAGGAGGACATTGATGATTTTCTTTCGCGTGCTGCTGACCTTCCCGCGCCGGACGCGATTTTTTTCGGCGGGGGATTATCTACGGTGCCGCGTTTGATTGAGCGCGGACTTAATTTACTTTCGCCGCGCGGTCGTGTGGTGGCGCACTCGGTGACGCTTGAGGGCGAGGAGACATTGGCGCGCGCGCATCGTGATTTTGGCGGTGAATTGTTGCGGGTGATGGTGTCGCGTGCGGAGTCGTTGGGTGATTATCGCGGGTGGCGTGCGCGGATGCCTGTATTGCAGTGGTATTTGGCGCGATGAGCGGTCGTCTGACGGGTATTGGTGTTGGTCCTGGCGATCCTGAGTTGCTGACCTTGAAGGGTTTGTCGCGTTTGCGTGGTGCTGATGTGGTGGCGTATCCGGTTTTGGGGGGGCATGAGTCGTTTACGCGGCGGGTTGTGTCTGATTACTTGGGCGAGGGACAGCGCGAACTGCCGCTGGAGATTCCATTAATTGTGAGCGACGCAGAGCAGCCCTTGGCATTAGTGAGCGAGGACTCATTGACGAGTCACGATGTTGGCTCAAGCGAGCGATGCCCACAGATGCCCGCGGGCGCTGCCCGCAAAAAAATTAAAAGGGTTAAGAGAGACGACAATGAAGGTGTCGTCCCCCGTGGCGTTGTTGACAATGACGGTGACGACAATGAAGGTGTCGTTTCCCGTGGCATCGTTGACATTGACGGTGACAATGAAGGTGTCGCTGTTGAGCGATCTTCGGCATTAGTGAGCGAGGACTCATTGACGAGTCACGATGTTGGCTCAAGCGAGCGACGCCAACTGATGCCCGCGGGCGCTGCCCGCAAAAAAATTAAAAGGGTTAAGAGAGACGACAAAGGCGGTGTCGTTTCTCGTGGCATCGGTGACAATGAAGGTGTCGCCCGTGATGAAGTTGAATTAGCGTATGACCGCGCCGCCGATTTACTGCGGGCGGAGTTGCGCGCCGGAAATAATGTGGTGGTGCTGTGCGAGGGCGACCCGTTTTTTTACGGATCGTTCGGCTATCTGTACGAGCGTTTGTCCGGCGAGCGCGAAGTTGAAGTCATCCCCGGCGTATCGTCTCTGACGGCGACCGCGGCGACCGCCGGACGCGTCCTCGCCCTCGGCGGCGAGTCCTTCTGCGTCTTATCCGGTGTCGCGCCGATTGATTTTCTGCGCGCGCGTTTGTCGGCGGGCGAGAATTTTGCGATTATCAAGCCGAGCCGCTGCTGGCGCGAGTTGCTCGCGGTGCTTGACGACCTCGGCCTTCTCCCGCGCGCGCGTCTTGTGGTTCGCAGCGGCTTGCCGGACGAGATGGTGTACGATCTTGAACATTCGCGTCCTGCGAGCGTTCCGTATTTTTCGGTGGTGCTGATACGATGACAAAAAGGGAGACAGAAACGGCGCCGCGCGAACTGGCGTGGATTGCGCGCACACCCGCGGGCGCGCGACAGTGTTTAAAAGGACGCGAAGCGTTCGGCGGCGAACTTTATTTTCATAAAGATCTGCCGGCGCGTGATGACGCGCATCATTTCGGCGACAGCGGAGTTTTACTGCGCGACTTGTACGGTCGCGGAGTGACGACGATCGCGGCGTTTGCGAGCGGCTTGGTGGTTCGCTGTCTCGCGCCGGCGTTGCGCGACAAGCATGACGAGCCGCCGGTGCTGGTGATTGACGAGCGCGGACGCTTCGTGATTCCGCTTCTGGGCGGACATCGCGGCGGCAACGATTTCGCGCGGCGTGTCGCGGAGGTTCTGGGCGGCGAGGCGGTGATAACGACGGCGTCGGAGTTTTCGCTCGGCGTCGCGCTTGACGAGCCGCCGCGCGGCTGGACTTTGCTGAACTCCCGTGATCTTGCGAGTTTCACGATGGGACTTCTGGGGGGCGCGTGTTTGCGGCTGAGCGGCGCGGCGGAGGGTGCGGAGTGGCTGTCGGGGATTCCGAATTTGCGCGATGCGGGGGACGCGAAGAATACTTTGACGATTCATGCGAATGAGTGGAGCGAACTGGTACGGCGCCCGCGTGAGATGGACGGGAAGACTCTTTTGTATGGCGTGGGCGAGTTGTCGCTTGGTCTGGGCGCGAGCAAGGACTGCCCCGGTGATGAGATGAATTCGCTTGTGCGCGAGACATTGGAGGGCGCGGGGATTCCGACTTCGGCGGTCGGGGTGATTGCGACCTGGGACGGCAAGGAGAACGAACCCGCGATTGTTAATGTCAATGTTGACAATAAAGGTGACGACAATGGTGGTGTAATTGTTAATGATGACAATGATGGTGGCGACAATGGTGGTGTGGTTGTTGATGTTAATGATGACAATGATGGTGACGACAATGGCGGTGTAATTGTTAATGTTAATAAGAAAACTTTTTACACTTTCTCGTCCGCAAGTCTTGAGCAACAGACGGCGAAAATCTCTTCGGGCAGCGCTGTCGTTAAACAAATAACGGGCAGTCCGTCGGTTGCTGAGGCTGCGGCGCTTGCCGCACTCGGTAACGAATCTAGACTCCTGTTGCCCAAACGAAAATCCAAAGCCGCGACCTGCGCCGTCGCCGTCGCATCACCTCTTGTTTCGGCGACCCCTCCCCTGCCCGCTTCGCAAAACAAAAACTTTGACAACGGACTCCTCGCCGTCATCGGCCTCGGCCCCGGCGCGCCTGAATGGTGCAACTACGAAACTTTGACCCTCCTCGCCGAAACCGAACACTGGATAGGCTACCACGGCTATCTCACGCGCCTCCTCCCCCGCGCAGGAACACGCCGCCTTCACGGCTTCGCTCTCGGCGAAGAACAAGAACGCGCCGCGCTCGCAATCCGACTCGCCCGACACGGACACAAAGCCGCGCTCATCTCGTCAGGCGACCCCGGCATTTACGCGATGGCAAGCCCGCTCTTTGAGATGCTCGACGAAGACAAGACGGCGGACATGCCGCATATTGTCGTCGCGCCGGGAATTTCGGCGGTTCAGGCGACCGCGGCGCGGCTCGGCGCGCCCCTCGGACACGACTTCTGCGCGATTTCGCTTTCCGATCTTCTGACGCCGCCGGAGACAATCAGAAAACGACTTCGCGCCGCCGCCGAGGCTGACTTTGTTATCGCGCTTTACAATCCGGCGTCCGAGGAAAGACGCTCGCTTCTGCGGGAGGCGATTCAGATCATCGGAGACCATCGGAGCGCCGACACCCGCGCTGTCGTCGCCCGCGCCGTCGGACATCACAACGAGAAAATAACCAATACAACTTTAGGTTGTATTCGCGCCGACGAAGTGGACATGCGCTGCCTCGTCCTCATCGGAAACGCCGGGACGCGCCAGGTCGGACGCTGGCTGTATACGCCGCGCGGTTACGGGGCGAAGCGATGATTGTTCATTTTATCGGCGCGGGCCCCGGAGACGCGGAGTTGATCACGCTGCGCGGACAGCGATTGATTGAGACCTGTCCTGTGATTTTGTATGCGGGTTCGCTGGTGCCGCGGGAGGTGATTGCTCGCGCGCGTGATGACGCGCGTGTTCTGGACACATCGGCGATGGACCTGAACGAGATAGAGCGCGAGTTTGTGCGCGCCCGCGACAATGACGAGGATGTCGCGCGGGTTCATTCGGGCGATCCGTCGTTGTACGGGGCGATAGCGGAGCAGACGCGGATTTTGCGGCGGCACGGCATTGCCTGGAAGACGACGCCGGGTGTTCCTGCGTTTGCGGCGGCGGCGGCGGTGTTGGGTCAGGAGTTGACCTTGCCGGAGGTGGCGCAGACGGTGATTTTGACGCGCACATCTTCCAAGGCGTCGCCGATGCCGGAGGGCGAGACGCTTGAGGTGTTGGGACGGAGCGGCGCGACGCTGGTGATTCATTTGTCGGCGCGCAATTTGCGATATGTGGTGAGGGAGTTGGCGCCGTTTTACGGCGAGGATTGTCCGGCGGTGGCGGCGTATCGTGTGGGGTGGGGTGACGAGGAGGTTTGCCGTACGACGCTTGGCGCGCTTCATTCTCTGGTATTGGGCAAGAAGTGGACGCGCACGGTTCTGGTGATGGTGGGGCGTGTTTTCGCGGAGAGTGACGATGGCGCGCGGAGCAGCGCGTTGTATGATTCTGCCCACCCTCATATTTTCCGCCCCCACGCCCGCAAGCAGCCCGACTAGCAATCTCTGGCATTAGTAAGACTTTGACTAAGACATTCACGATGCCGGCTCAAGCGAGCGATGCCAGCAGGTGGGTGCGGGCTAGCCCGCAAAAAATTAAAATTTGGTGATTTTCTTGATGTTTCTTGCGAAACATTGGACAAATAATGGTGCCCTCGCCGGATGTTTCGCGCGAAACAATTGGATGTTTCGCGTGAAACAATTAGACAAATAATGGCGCCGCCCGCATGTTTCGCGCG